>CACOXX010000010.1 GCA_902631265.1 uncultured Pelagibacteraceae bacterium
TGGACGGTACTAATATCAATTGTTGTATTTTCGTGAAAAAAAAAAATAAAAATCCTATTCAACCTGTTAGTGGAACAGTAATTCCAAGATTTGCTGGTCCTAGTACTTTTGCAAGGTTACCAGAGTTAAGGGATGTAGAAAATTTTTTAGTCCAAGCGGGAGATTTAGAATTTGGCAAAAAAGGAAATATAAATTACACTTATATTGGTAGCGGAAAATCAAAATACAGTTTGATTAAACCAGAAAAAAATAAACCGTTCGATTTTAAGAAAGGTTCTGTTGGATTTGCGAAAAGTAAAAATGGAGACATGGAAGACAGTGAATTTTTTATACTTCTTTCAGACGCACCTTTATTTGAGGGTGAGTACACTCCGCTTGGAAATGTAACTCATGGATTTGCAGCATTAACAAAAATTAAATCTGGAAATAAGTCTGAATATGTGTTGCGACCTGACTTTATTAATTCTTTAAGGATGTTATCTGAAATTTCTAATTAACCAAAGGTTTGCCAGTAGACAATGTATGCTTTATTCTATCTTGAGTTTTTTTATTTTCAATCAATCTCATAAAAGAGTCTAGTTCTAATTTATAAATATCATCCTCAGTCAATGTTTTTTCAGAATTCGTATCACCACCACTTAAAACATTTGCAAGTTCTTTTCCTACTGTCATACCATGATCAAAGATAATTTTATCATTATAAAGTTTATCCAAAGTTTTAAACATTTTTTCTCTTACTGATTTTCCCGATAATTTAAAAGTACACTCATTACTTGGTTTAAAATTTTTATTTTCCTCTATAACTTTTTTTGCCTCTGAAAATAAGCTATTCCTATTCATTATTTTTTTATCAGTTGGTAACAAATATTTCAGGGGCTCGGCTTCAATTGGAGAAGATGCAGTTTTTCCATAACCTATTATTTCAAATACTTTAAGTGGTGCAAAATCTAAATCTTTCTTAGACTCCTCGCTTTGAGCCCATCTCCACAGCATTTCTTTACATCCACCGCCAGCGGGCACAAGTCCAACCATTGTCTCGACTAAACCTACTACTATATTTGTGTGAGATGTTACAAAATTGCTTTGAACCATTACTTCAAATCCACCACCTAACGTAAGCCCAGAAGGTGCTGAGACAACAGGAAATTTTGAATACTTAAGTTGTTTACAAGTATCTTGAAAATATTTAATAAATTTTTCTATAGATTTAAAATCCCCTTTTTCAGCGAAGTTCATTGTATATGACAAATTAACACCAGCAGAAAATTGCATACTTTCATTTATAATGATCAGAGGTTTATCTGTTGCTTTTTTTAAACTATCCATAGAGTCGTAATCTAGTGCGCATGCTTTAGTGGTAAACTCTACAATGTTAAAATCTTTAAACCTGTAAATCTCTGCTGACTTGTTTTTATCTAAACTCAAAGCTTTAGGTTTGACCTTTCCAAGTGTTTCTATTTCGGTGTAAATTTGTCTTTCACCATAAAAGTTTTCATCTTTTTTTACTGAAAGTTCCTCTAAAAATTTGTTTCCCTTAAATTCATCAACACGATTGAAAAAATTTTTTACACCGATTGATTTAAGCATTTCAAAGGGTCCCATAGCCCAGTTAAATCCTAATCTCATAGCTTCATCAATATCATTGAATTTATCAGTTATACCTGGAACTAAAGATGATGCATATTTAATGATTTGAGAAATTACTGACCAAGCATATTCTCCGTACTTGTCTTTCCTATTGATAATAGTGTTAAGGTTCACAGTATCAATTTTAAGATCAATTTTTTTAGACTCAGAATATTCTCCTGTTTGAAGGTTAATTGCCTCCAAAATTTTTTGGTTTTCTAATTTTTTCATTCTATAGAAACCACCCTTGCCTTTTCTTCCAGTGTAGCCAGATTCGATTAATTTTTTTACAAGTGGTATCTCTTTAGCAACTTCCTGAAATTTATCATTTTCTGGAAGTTCTTTTACAAAACTTTTTAAAACATCTGCCATCAAATCAATACCAATTAGATCATATAAACCAAACACTCCAGTTTTAGGTATTCCCATAGGTCTTCCAAAAACTGCATCAGCCTCTTCAATAGTCAATTTCATTTTAAATGCCTCTGTCATAGCAACTTGCATTGCATAAACTCCTACTCTATTACCTAGGAAACCTGGTGTATCATTACAAACAATGGCTCCTTTACCAAGTTCTTTTTCACAAAAGACTTTCAAAGAATTAATTTTTTTTAAATCATTATTTTCATTTTTTACTATTTCTAACAAACCCATGTATCTAACTGGATTGAAGAAATGTGTTATGCAAAAATCTTTTTTTTGCTCATCAGTCATATTTTCGGATAGAATTTTAATTGGAATTGAAGAAGTGTTAGATGAAACAATAGCTCCATCTTTTCTATTATCAAAGATTTTTTTATAAATTTGATGTTTAATGTCTATTCTTTCAACCACAGCTTCGACTATCCAGTCTGCCTCTTTTACAACGTTAAAATCATCGTTGATATTGCCAACTTTGATATTATCAATTTTTGATTTATCAATTAATAATGGTGGTCTTGATTTATGTATTCGCTCTCTTGCCTTGGTGCTTATGTCAGTCGTAAGATCTAATAAAGTAACTGGTACATTCGCATTACATAAATGAGCAGCGATTCCACTACCCATAGTTCCAGAGCCTATTACAACAACCTTTTTGATTTTCATTTTTTATCTATTTATTCCTCTGAGCCTTTCAGATCTTCGTCTTAATAGCTCAGCTGTAACAAGAATTAATGTAGATAAAATTATTAAACATGTCGCAACAGCTAATATTGTTGGGCTTAACTGCTCTCTTAACCCGGTCCACATTTGAATTGGAATTGTCGTATTTTCTAGACCAGCTAAGAATAAAACCACAACAACTTCGTCGAAAGATGTAACGAAAGCAAACAAGCCTCCAGATATTACTCCTGGTAGAATTAATGGTAGTGTAATTTTCATAAATGTATTTACTGGATCGCTACCTAAGCTTGATGCAGCTCGTGTAACACTGTGGTCAAAGCCTGATAAAGTTGCTGTTACAGTAATAACAACGAAAGGTGTTCCTAAAATAATGTGCGCTAATACAATTCCTGTATGCGTAGCAGCAAGTCCTGCCTTTGCCATAAAGAAAAAAATTGCAACACCAGAAATGATTAATGGCACTATCATCGGTGATATTAAAGTAGCCATGATTAATCCCTTATATGGCATATGTCTGCTACTTAATCCGAGCGCCGCTACAGTTCCAAGAATAACTGATCCCAACGTAGCAAATATTGCAATTATAAAACTATTTTTTGCTGCAAGACCCCATGGATTTTTCGTCCCGTAGATCATATCTTTGTACCATCTTAAAGAAAATGCATCAGGATCAAGGTTTTTCATCCCTTCAGAAAAACTTAAAAATTCCTCAGCATTAAAAGATAATGGAAATATTACGAATAAAGGTGCGATTAAAAAGAAAAATACGCATGAGCAAATAGTAATATAGAAGTAGTGCCAAATTCTATAACGTGTCTCAGTATACTTTGGTAATGCCATAATTATCCTAATTTTATATTATCTACTCCAACAAGTTTATTGTAGACCCAATAAATTGCTAAAACTCCCGCAAGTAACATTAGACCCATTGCTGAAGCAAAACTCCAATCAAGAGTGCTCTTCATGTGAAATGCGATTTGGTTACTTATTAAAGTTCCTGATGCGCCACCTACTAATGCAGGTGTAATGTAGTATCCAATCGCTAAAATAAATACCAGTAAACATCCAGCTCCAATACCTGGTATCGTTAAAGGGAAGTATACTTTCCAAAAAGCAACGAATGGAGTTCCTCCCAAAGATTTTCCTGCTCTCATTAAACTTGGGGATATTGTTTTCATTACACTGTACAGAGGTAAAACCATAAACGGCAACAATATTTGTGTCATTGCCACATAGGTACCAGTTTTATTAAACATCATTTCTGGTCTATTATCGTCGGCGACCAATCCTATCATAACAAAAAAATCATTAACAACTCCTTGTTGTTGTAAGAGTATCATCCAACTTGCGGTTCTTACTAATAGTGATGTCCAAAATGGAAGAAGTACACAAATCATTAAAAGGTTACTATACTTCATTGGCAAGGTAGCAAGTAAATGGGCTATTGGATAAGCCATTAAAAAGCATAAAAGAGTTACAAAGAAGGCTATCTCTAAAGTTCTAAGCCATAAAATTCTATGAACCCTTCGATCTTCTTCCACACTTACAATTTTACCCTCTTCGTTTTTATACATGTCAATTCCTTTTAAATATTTTTGACTTGTATAAGCAGGAGCACGTCTTTGTATGGCTCGCCAATATTCAACGTCTGCCCATCTTTTGTGGACAGCCATTATTTGTTCTTTGTAATTTCCCTCCTCAAAATTTTTTGCTTTTCTTCGTAATTTTTTTAAAATACTTTTAAATCCATTCTTTGTATAATTTAATTGTGTAGAAAGTTTTCCATCTCTTTTTTCTTCAACAAGTTTTTGAAAATCAAAATAAAAAGATTCAAAAACTTCTTCTGGCGGCAGTTCTTTACCATCCCATTTTTCCATTGACTTGAATGTTTTTGGCAACATCTCAGTAACCATTTTATCATCCACACTCCTCATGAGCATATCGCCGATAGGGAAAATATATGTAATAAGCAAAAATAGTAATAGAGGTGCTACTAAAAGAAATGCTTTGATCTTATTTTTTCTTTCAGCTTTTTTAAGACTTACCTCAAGAGGTATGCCATCTGTTGTTAAAATTTTTCCTGTTTCACTGCTCATAAATAAAAAAGGGCGGCTATAAATAACCGCCCTTAATATAATATATAATTTTAGTCTTTAAAACTTAAAATTATAGACCAGCTTTCATTGCTTCCCATTTTTCACCAAGCTCTGTACCGTTATCAGCCCAGAATATTGGATCTACTAAGAAGTAATTTTTAGTGTTAGCTGGCGCAGTTGGCATTTGTGGTACCATGTTTGTTTTACCATCTTTGTACCATGGCTCACCTGCTGCCATAACTTTAAGTGATGATTTTCTCCAAGGTGCATATGCAATGTATTTTGCACTTCCTGCTAAACCTTCTGTACTTGTCATCATCGCTAGTGCTTTTTTAGCATCAGCTTCGTTTGGTCCACCTTTAACTAATACGAAATATTCGTAGTCAAGACCTTGACCATCCCAAACTTGTTTGATTGGAGCACCTTCACCAATTTCTGCGTTGAAGAATCTTCCGTTCCAACCAGTTGCCATAACAACTTCACCTGAAACTAATAGTTCTGGTGGTTGAGCACCTGCTGACCAAAATACACATCCACCGTTAGGGTCTGTGCATAATGCTTTGATTTTGTTCATTGCTCTGTTTACACCTTTTTCTGTGTTAAGAGCTTTGTAGATTTTCTTTCCACCTTTTCCTGGTTTGATACCATCTGCAGCTAAAGCAATCTCTAAATTTGTTAAAGCGCTTTTGTAGATAGCTCTTTTTCCTGGAAACTTTTTAGTGTCAAAGAAGTCTTTTATAGTTTTTGGTGTTCCGCTTACATTCTTTGTGTTGTACGCGTAGTTCCAAGAATATAAAATGTTTCCTACAGCACATTTACTTGGCATTGGAGCAAAGAAGTCTTTACTTGCTTTTGTTCCATCTGGAGCTGGTGGGAAGTCTTTGTCAAAATCAAATTCAACAAATAAACCTTCGTCACATCCAGTAATAGTGTCCATAGCAAATACGTCAATTATATCCCACGTAATTTTGCCAGCCTCTTTTTGTGCTTTAATTTCTGATAATCCACCTGAGTAGTCGACCCAATTGATCGGTACACCAAGTTTCTTAGCAGTAGGGTCACCATATCCTAGCTTTTGTGACTCTGTATAAGCTCCACCCCATGATGCAACTGTAACTGCAAATGCTGATGAGCTGATAGAAAGTGCAAAAGATAGAACTAGTAACAATTTACTTAGTTTTTTCATTATTCCTCCGTTTAAACGTTTTATAAAAACTAATTACAGCAAGATATATAGTAGGAGTCAACCTGACATTTGGCTAAAATAGGGCTTTATTTTATTAAATAATTGAAAATTAAACCTGAGGTTTATTTTGGATCTAGTGCTCTAGCGTCATGACTATTCCAACTTACATTAATTTGGTTGCCCATTTTAATGTCCATATTGGCAGAGCTATTAGGTACTTTTAATATAAATTCTTTGTTTCCGAGTAGATCAAGTCTTACTCTAGTATGATCTCCATGATAAATAACTTCTTCAATCTTTCCTTTAAAGTTATTGTCCATCTTTTCTTTTGTGTTAATCAAAGCCCGCTCTGGTCTAAGAGATACAGTGGTTTTATCTCCATTTGACTTAACTGAAATTGGATTTGCAATTATTTCTGTTCCATCATTAAGCTTAACTTTGCATGCTTTACCAGACATGTTGGTTACTTGTCCTGCAAAGGTATTATTCTCGCCAATGAATTCGGCTACAAAAGAATTTACAGGTTCTTCGTATAATTTATCTGGTGATGAAAGTTGTTGAACTTTTCCATCATTGAACACTGCTATTCTATTAGACATTGTTAATGCTTCACTTTGATCATGTGTTACGTAGACTACCGTAACCCCAATGCTTTCATGGATATGTTTAATTTCGTACTGCATGCTTTCTCTTAAATTTTTATCTAGGGCTCCAAGTGGTTCGTCCATTAAAACTAATTGAGGATCAAACACCAAAGATCTCGCAACTGCTACCCTTTGTTGTTGACCACCAGATAACTGTCCCGGCATTCTATGTTCAAAACCAGATAGCGATACCATTGAAAGAGCTTTATCCACTTTCTTATCAATCTCGTCCTTTTGAAATTTTCTTACCTTTAAAGGAAAGGCTAAATTTTCATATACTGTCATATGGGGAAACAAGGCATAGTTTTGAAAGACCATTCCTATTCCTCTTTTGTGTGGGGGTATATTTGAAATTGGATTTTTATCTAAATAAATTTCTCCATTTGTAGGAGTTTCAAAACCAGCTAACATCATTAAACAAGTTGTCTTACCTGATCCAGATGGCCCTAACATAGTTATGAACTCGCCTTCAGCAATGTCTAGGTTTAAATCTTTAACAACAAGTACTTTTCCATCGTAACTTTTGTCAACTTTATCGAATTTAACAAAATCTAAGTTCTTTGACATAAGATAAGGTTTAAAACATTTGTTGAGATCTATTTCAAGAACTTATTTTACGTGTAAATCTCTTGAAAAATTGCATAAAAGTTCATTTCCACTCTCAGTTATCCTTATAGACTCTGATGACTCAACACCCCAATCACCAAATTGCATAACAGCAATCATGTGATAACAGATATTAGGTTTTAATTCAGTCATATCTCCTTTGTAAATATTTAAAGTATGTTCGCCCCAATCTGGTGGATACCCAATACCTATAGAGTAACCTGTTCGAGATTCTTTTTTAATTTTATACTTATTCAAGACTCCCCAAAATTTTTCCGCAACATCATTAGCGGTATTACCTGGTTTACTAGCGTTAATACCCTCCTCTAAAGCTTCATTTGTTGCTTTCATAGCATCAAGTTTTTTTTGATCTGGCTTCCCTAAGTTAATTGTTCTCGCCATTGGAGCATGATACCTTTTATACGTACCTGATAACTCAATAATTGTTGCTTCCCCATTAACAAATTTTTTATCACTAGCAGTTAAATGTGAAGCTGATGTTCCTTTTCCAGTAGGAAGTAAAGTTGCAATACTTGCATATTCACCGCCGTATTCTGGAGTACCCCTAAATAAAGTTCTTTGAATTTCTGCAACAGCATCGCATTGTCTTACATCCGGACTTATTGTTTCCATCGCAGTTTTCATCGCCATCTCAGAAATAGTTGCTGCCTTTTTCATATATTCAATTTCAGCAATGGATTTTTCTACTCTTACCCAATTAACTAATCTTTCAGAGTCTAAGATTTTTGCATTTGGTAATCCCTTTTTTAACTTTTCATAACAATAAGCTGTGAAATAATGGGCATCCATTTCTACTCCTATATTAATTTTATCCCACTTTTTTTTCTTTATTAAATCAACTAACGCATCATACGGATGGGTCGGCCATGTATGAATATATTTTTCGTCGTAAATAATAATATTTTCCTTTTTAAGGTAGGTAGTTATAAAAGCCCCGCCAGCATCCTGAGCTCTAACAAAACATAGGGGCTCATCAGAATTTACATGAACTATTACACATTGAGAATAATAAAAAGACCAAGCATCATATCCTGTCAGATAGTTTATGTTTGCAGTATCCTGTGAAATAAGAATTTCAATTCCTTTTTTTTGCATTTCTGATTGAACTTTTTTAAGACGATTTTTATATTCTTTGACTGTGAAATTCATATATAAAATTAATTAAATAAGCTTCCAAATCCAGTAACAGATTTGTTCTCATTTATTTTTTCTAAAGTTTCCCAAATTAGTGCCTGGTTACTTGATAACACAATCATATTTAATTTTTTTTCAAGTTTTTCAATTATGTTTAAAACTGGTAATGAAGTACAAGAAACAAATAATGCTTGGGCTTGATTATGATCAATTTCAGATAATATCTCAAACAATTTATTCTGGTCTACTTTTCCAATATCAACATCTGACTCAATATCAAAATATGTATTTGAAACTATTTCAAAGTTATTTTCTTTAAAAAAATTTACAACATCATCGTTTAAAGACTTAATGTATGGTGTGACTACAGATATTCTTTTAATATTTTTTTTCTTAAGGGCATTTAAAGCTGCAGTACTTGGAGCCGTAACTAAGGCATTTGGTTTAGCTAAATTAATTTTTTTTTTTATATTATCAAAACCAGAAACTATTGTTCCTGATGTGCATCCAAAAACAACACAGTCCACTTTTTCACCGGGTAATATGTTATCCGCAACTGAAGTAATGTTTTCTGACATTTTTTTTAAATTTTCAGCTGTTACAGGATTATAATTTTTAATCCTATTTACATATAAATCTACTGGTTTATCACTTAAGACTCTTGAGAAATCTTTTTCTATCATGTTGTCGGTCGATAAAACAATTAAACCCACTCTTGGGTTAGTCTCTTTTGCAAATTGAGCTTTAATCTTTTTTGAATTCATATTAATTGACATAGGATAACTTAAAAAATATGAATGTCATTCTATAAATCAATTTAAAATTGGATTTTTTTGACTATTAAACATTACTTATTAATTTTTTTAATCATGGCACTATTTGGAAGTGCCTTTGTTTTTGGAAAACTTGTTTTAAACACAAATGTACCTCCTTTACTTTTTGGATCGCTAAGAATGTTAGTAGTCGTAATTTGTTTATTACCCTTTTTTAATTTTAAGATCCCTAAAGAAAATTTGAAATCTTTGTATATTTTTTCTTTTTCTATGGGTGTTGGGGTTACAGGTTTCACTTATCTATCTCTACAGGAGTCTAATATAGTTTCACCCGTTATTATTGGATCTCAGCTTGCAATACCATTTGCAATTATTTTAAGTAATTTTTTCTTAAAAGAAAAATTTAGTTTTCAAAAATGGTTTTTTGTAATTACATCTTTTTTAGGTATTATTTTAATTGGTTTTGATCCAGAGTTGATTAATAATATTTTCGCTCTTGTGCTCACAGCTTTAATGGCATTTTTTTATGCTATTGCGAATGTGGCCAGCAGAGACACAAATAAATTAAACATTGTTACTACAAATTTTTTTATGGCATCGATTGGATTTGTATCATTAATAATTTTATCCTTTTTTTTAGAGGGTAATACGATGTCTATTCTAAAAAATATTCGCCAAGATATGTGGTTTTTAATAATTTACTCTGGTTTAATTGTTTCAATAGGCGCTCATATGTCTTTATTTTATTTATATAAATTTTATCCGGTAGGAAAAGTTCTTCCGTTTTATGCTCTATTCCCTGTATTTGGATTGATCCAAACATTTATAATATTTAATGAAATTCCAAGTTTGATAATGACTTTAGGAGGGATAATTGTAGTTGGATCTGTGTTTTTAATTCAAAAGGTAAAATAACCTAATTGAAAAAGTATTAATCATGGCATATTTTTATTTTACCTAATCATGAGAAAAAAAATTCTTTATATTCTTTTTTTATTCTGTTTCATGGGTAATCAAGCAGAAATCCGGGCGAATGAAATTACTATCGGTATAGCTCTTGGTTTTACAGGCCCGACAGAATCTATTGTTCCGAGTATGGCATCTTCAGCAGAGTTAGCAATTTCAGAAGCAAATTCCTCGAAAATATTTTTAAGTGGTAAGGAAAAAATCAATTCAATTAAAATAGATACAATGTGCGACACGTCTCAGATTAAATCAATAAATAATACAATTAACAAAAATAATATTATTGCAATTATTGGTGCTGCCTGTCCCGGGATATCTGAAGGAATACTTTTGGGATCGGCCAATGAAAAAAACATTCCTATGATTTCCCCATCAGCAACTACTCCGTTGTTGTCTATGTTAGATGAAAAAAACTTATTTTTCAGAACCACTGCTCCAAGTAATAGAGATGGTGAAGTTTTAGCTAAAATTATAAAAGATAGAGGTATCAAACGTATTGCGGTTTCATTCCAAAACACAAATTATGGAAAAGAACTTGAGAGAAATTTTAAAAAAACACTTAATGATAGCAATGTAGAGATTACAGTAAGCGTGCCTATAAAAATCAATAAAACTGATCTATCAAATGAAGTGTCAGTCTTAGCTGCTGCAGGGGGAGACGCAGTTGCAATTTTTACTGAGGTTGAGCAGGACGGAAAAAGACTAATCAAGTCAATTCTTGATTCAGGTGCTTTTGAAAAATTCATTTTATCAGATAGGATGATTAATGAAAATACCGAAAAAGAGTTTGGTAAATTAATCAATAATTCATTTGGGATAATCCCAGGTTCAAATTCAAAAAATATTAATTCTTTTTACAAAATTGCTCAAAAAAATAACATTGATACTTCAGGACCATTTATTGGTGAGTCTTATGATGCGGCGGCTGTGCTCATTCTTGCCTTACAGGAAAAAAATTTAAAATCAAATAATAATTTATCAAAAAATATTATGTCAGTAAGTAATTCTCCAGGTACTAAAATCTATCCAGGTGAGATTGCTAAAGGTTTAAAACTTTTAAAAAAAGGAAAAAAAATTAATTATGTGGGAGCTACAAATGTTGAATTTGATGTAAATGGGGATGCCCTAGGAACATTTCTAGAGAAAGAAATTATAAAAGGTAAATTTAAAACAAGACAGCAAAGGTAATTCTTAATTAATAACTGTTTTTTTTTGAAGGAAATTTTTTTTGTTTTACTGAATTTTTATATCTAATTACTGCACCTTTAATATTTTTTTTGATATTCCCAAATTTTTTTACAAACCTAAATTTAGTCTCATTCAAACCAATTAAATCATCAGTTACAAGAACCTGACCATCGCAATTTACTGAAGCACCAATTCCTATTGTTGGTATATTAATTGAGTTTGTTATTTGTTTTGAGATATCGCTATAAATGCATTCTAAAACAATTCCAAAAGCTCCACTTTGCTCTAAATCTTGAGCATCCTTTAAAAGTTTTCTTTTTTCTGATTCGTTCTTACCTTTTGATCTAAATTTTCCTTTAGTTGTTTGAGGTGTCACACCAATATGACCTAATACAGGTATTCTGTTTTTGACTAAATGTTTTACTATTTCTTTCACTCTTGTTCCTCCCTCAACTTTAACAGCATCACATTTTGTCTCTTTAATTGCTTTCTTAGAACTTTTAAGTGCCTCAGATTTGCTCCTGTAAGTATTATAAGGAAGATCAATTACTAAAAGGCTTTTTTTGACACCCATTCTAGCACTCTTTGTATGTTCGATCATCATATTTAGATTTACTTTTCTCGTTGTATCGTAATTATAAAGCACAGATCCTAGAGAGTCTCCAACTAGAACTATGTCTGCATGATCATCAACGATCTCAGCAATATTTTTGGAATAAGCTGTTAGACAGACAATTTTTGATCTATTTTTTTTTTTCAAAATTTTTTTAATTTTATCATTCATTACTCTAATTCAATAGTACTAGGTGGTTTTGAAGTGACATCATAAACTACTCTGTTTATTCCTCTAATATTATTAATAATTTTATTAGACACATTTTGTATGAAATTTTTAGGAAAATCAAAAAAATCTGCTGTCATACCATCTTGAGAAGTTATTGCTCTTAGCAAGCAAATATACTCATAAGTTCTATTGTCACCCATAACGCCAACTGTTTTTACTGGCAACAAAGCGGCATATGCCTGCCAAATTTTGTCGTATAATTTTTCTTTCTTAAGTTCAGAAATAAAAATATTATCTGCCTGTTTTAATATTTCTATTTTATCCTTCGAAACTTTACCTGGCATTCTTATTGCCAATCCTGGCCCTGGAAATGGGTGACGACTAATTATGTCCCTAGATAAATTCAATTTTATTCCAAGTCTTCTTACTTCATCCTTAAAAAGCAATCTTAATGGTTCGCACAATTCCAATTTCATTTTTTTTGGCAATCCACCTACATTATGGTGTGATTTAATTTTAGATGTTTGACTTCCAGTCACTGACTTACTCTCAATTAAATCTGGGTATAAGGTCCCTTGGGCTAAAAATTTCACATTTTTAAGTTTTTTTGCATAGCGTTCAAAAATTTTGATAAATAGATTTCCAATTATCTTCCTTTTCTTCTCAGGTTCCGTAATATTGTTTAATTTCTTTAAAAATTCATCTGCTGCATTTACGTATATCAAATTCATTTTTAGTTTTTTTTTAAAAGTATTTACTACTTGTTTTTCCTCATTAAGTCTTAACAATCCTGTATTAACAAATATGCAGTGTAATTGTTTACCAACTGCTTTATTTAATAGTTGTGCCACAACGCTACTATCTACACCTCCAGACAATGCGCAAATTATTTTTTTATTTCCAATTTGATTTTGAACATTTTTTATTAATGTTTTTTTTTGATGATCTGTTGACCAATTTTTTTTCGATTTACATATACCAAACACAAAATTTTTAAGTAATAAAATTCCTTTTTCCGTATGAGTTACTTCAGGGTGGAATTGAACACCATATCTCTTGATTGAATTATTTTCAATTATTGTAAATTTTGAACCTTTTGTTGATGCTGCTGCTTTAAAACCTTTCGGTAGTCTTATTACATGATCCGCATGACTCATCCATACATCCCTTTGTTTGTTGTTATCAAAAAAGTTTTTGGTTAATTTAGAGTTAAATTTTTTTTTTATAGTAGCCAATCCAAACTCTCTATTTTTTGCTGTTATAACCTTACCACCATAATGTCTTGAAATTAACTGATGGCCAAAGCAAAGACCTAAAATAGGAACCTTCAAGTCTAAAATCTTTTTATTAAAATTTATTTTTTTATCTTCATAAACATTTAAAGGACCACCTGATAAAATAATTCCAAACAGCTCCTCCACATTAACTTTTTTAACCTGTTTATGATTTGATATTTCAGAAAATACACCAAGCTCTCTAACACGTCTTGCAATTAATTGAGTATATTGAGATCCAAAATCAATTATAAGAATTTTCTTAACTCTACTGTTTTTTTTCATTTTTTGCTTCAAGATTTTGGAGTGATTTTTCAATTTCTTTTTTTTTGGAGCAAAAATTCTTACAAACTATATTAAGTTTTGCTAACAATTCATTTGCTTTAGTAAAATTTGATTTATCAAGACTAATTTGTATTAGCATATAAATTGCTTCTTCATTATTTGGTTCAAGTAGGAGAGTAGTATTTAAATTTTTTTCTTCCTCTTTCTGGTTTTTTTCAGAATTGAAAATCTTAGCTAAATATAAGTAAGATTTAGCATCTGTAGGGTTAAATACAATATTTCTATGAAACAAAAATTTTGAATCATCAAATTTTTTGGCATTAAATTTATCTACTGCTTGATCGTAAAAATTTTCAGAGCCATAAGCAATTGTTTTAAAAAACAATAAAATGAAAATTAAAAAAAATTTATTTATATTCCTCATAAATATTGGCTGTTTTTTTTCACCTCATCTATACTATGAACCATACTCTCGTAAAATCCAGCTTTTGTAATTTTAACAAATTTTGGCTTATTTCTCAGATTAATTACATTTTTAGAACCTAAATAGCCCATTGAGGATTTCAGTCCCCCAATGAGTTTAAAAATTATCTTAGATACACCACCTTTGTATTTAATTAAACCTTCTACTCCTTCTGGAACATATTTTGAGCTATCTTTTTGTTTTTTTTGAAAATATCTGTCAGCAGACCCTTTGTTCATTGCTCCAACTGAACCCATTCCCCTAAAAACTTTGAATAACTTTCCATTTTTTTTTATAATTTTACCTGGAGCCTCATTAGTACCAGCGATCATTGATCCTACCATTACCGCATCTGCACCTGCTGCAAGCGCTTTTGCAATATCTCCAGAAAATTTAATCCCACCATCAGAAATCATTTTTACATTTTTGCTTAAACCTTTTTTTACATCTAGTAATGCACTTAACTGTGGAACACCAATACCAGCAACAAGTCTAGTTGTGCAAATCGATCCTGGTCCAATTCCTACTTTTACTATATCTACTCCAAGTTTGCATAAAAATCTTGCTGCTTCGGCTGTTGCTATATTTCCAGCGCACAGAGATGTTTTGCTCGATTTTTTTTTTTTTATAAATTTAATTATGTTTGCTACTCTTTTAGTGTGGCCGTGAGCTGTATCTACAACAATCAAATCTACTTTACACTTAATAATTTTCTTTACTCGAGATATCTCGGTATCATTGGTCCCAACTGCTGCTCCAACTGCAAGCCCTTTTTTTTGAACTTTTTTTATTTCTAATAACTGATCACTAATGGAAAGATTTCTGTGAATAACTCCAATACCACCTGCTTTTGCAACTTCAATTGCCATTTTTTGATTCTGTAACTGTGTCCATGGCAGACGAGAGCAACGGTATTTTAAGATTCAAGTTTTTTGATAATTTAACAGAAGTATTCACTTCGGAAGGAGGCACAGAAGAATACTTTGGTGCTAAAGTGACATCATCAAAGGTAAGTGCTTCTTTTATAGGATCCATAATAGTTTATATACGATTCCTGAAAATTTTAAAGTGACTATCTTAAATTTTTACAGATGATGAAGCTTTCTTTTGAATCTTTTCTACTTGAAGGTGGTTTAAAAATTTTACTTTCTTTAAAGTTTTTTTTTGCATTTTCAACAATTTCATTAAATGTTGAGCCCATAAAAATTTTCGATAAAAAAATTCCTTTTGGTCGCAGCATACCAATAGCAAAGTGCATTGCTGTTAAAGAGAGTTCACCCGTTTGAATTGAATCTAAATTTTTATTTCCAGTTGTATTGACTGCCATATCAGAGACTACAAGATCTATTTTTTTTGGAAAATAATCTGCAATTATGTTTTGATTTTTATTATCCAAAAAATCACCGACAACATGATAAACGTCTTTTATTTTTTCAACTTCTTTAAGATCAATAGACATTATTTTTGAGCCTTTCGATTTTTCAGATAGATATTGTGTCCAGCTTCCAGGTGCAGAACCTATATCTAAAATACTTAAATTATTTTTAATAATTTTAAATTTTTCGTCTAACTCTTTAAGTTTATATACTGCTCTCGACCTATAACCTTCCAACTTTGATTGACGAACATATTTATCTCTTCTTTGTCTTATAACCCAACTTTTAGATATCTTATTTTTTTTCAACTATTGTTAAACCTTAAACTTTTAAGTTCTTTTTTATCTTGAAGATTGTAAATATCGATTTTTATATTTTTATCTAATCTCATATCAACATTATTTTTCCATATACCTGCAGCTAAATGCATAATACCAATTTTATTATTCGGTAAGTAGGGCTCTACAAATGTTTTTTGAATACTGTCGTATTTTGGTAGTAAATTGCTTGCAATCCAGTTGCAATTTAAAGGTAAAAATTCTGTATCTACTTCATCTATGTAAACACTAAGATTTATCGCTAACCCTTCTGAGCCAAAAATTTTTCCACTTTTCAAAGTTTGTCTTAGATTTTTTTGCCATACCTCCCAACATGGTGAATTTTTTTGAAGTGAAAATACACCAATATTAATATGGGGTGCAAATGCAAGTTTTCTTGATTTTGAAATATCAATACTTGATGAAAGAGCATGTTTAAAATTTTGGCTTTTAACAATTGCTAATTTTCCAAATAACCATTTAACTTTTGACATTATTTTGTAGCCTGGGCCCATTGTTTGAGTTATTCCCAGTTTTCCTTTTTCGCATGCTTTGAAATATAAATCTACACACTTCCAATCGTTGACCCATGCATCACAATCTATCCAAAGATACTTTTCATATTTTGGGAAATATTTTGGTAGAAATGCACGAGACACTTGACTTTTGAGCCATTCTTTTCCCATTACTTTTAAATTTGAAACTTCAATATCCCACTCTGCTTTTGCAACTTCATCAACCTTGTTTTTTAACTGCTCTCTTTGACTATCATTCATCCCTGCATCGAGTATGCAAATAGCAATATCTTTGCTCTCAGGTTTTTTTTTTATTGAGTCAATTAATTCAATTAATAAATCAAAATACTTTTCATCTGCTAATGAAACTATAGCGTTTGTTTTCATTTAAAGGACATCTTCTTGATCTTCACCATCTTGACTTGAATGACTAAATTTTTTTGACAAGCTGCGAAAATGGAAAAAGCTAATTGGAATAAGAAGTAAGTATATTAAAGTTGATAATACTATAACGTTATAAGTATAGATCAATAACAAACCAAAAAATAAAATTAAAGTAAACAATAAAAAAATTGTTAATCTTCTAGGGACTACAATCTTTTTAAAAGAATAAGTCGGTAATTTGCTGATTAATAATATTGAAGTTAAGATAAAAAAACCAGGGACTAGATATTTATTTTCAATTGAAAAAAGTTGAAATTCACTAAAACTATAAATTAATGGAAATAAAACTAAAATACCTCCAGCCGGCGAAGGGACGCCCTCAAAAAAATTTTCTTTCCACTTTGCATTCGTATTAGAGGTAATATTAAATCTCGCTAATCTCAAAGCGACACAAATTACGTAAATCAAACAAACTAACCACCCTACTCTCCCAAGATTATTTAAGGACCAAAAATACATTATAAAAGCCGGAGCGACCCCAAAGCTTATAACATCCGTTAATGAGTCAAGTTCTTTACCAACTTCAGATGTTCCTTTAATAAGTCGCGCAATTCTTCCATCAAGACCATCTATAATCCCTGCAACTAATATTGCAAGAACTGCAAAACCAAAGCTACCATCAAAAGCAAATTTAATAGACGTTAAGCCTATACACACACCTACTAGTGTAAACATATTAGGTAAAATTGATCTTGTTTTCTTATTAGCAACTAATTTGAAATTTTTATTTTGTTGTTCCATTTTATTTTTTTGCAATTAATGTCTCACCAGCTACTGCTCTTTGATTTACTTTTACTAAAGGTTTGCAATTTTCAAAGTATATATCTGCCCTACTACCAAATCTAATCATTCCTATTCGATCACCTTGGTTTAGTTTTTCCCCTTTGTTTGTCTCGGTAACAATACGCCTAGCAATCAAACCAGCTATCTGAACAACAACAACCTGGTCACCATTACTATTTTTTATTTTATAATAATTTCTCTCATTGTCTTCACTGGCTTTATCTAGAGATGCATTTAAAAACTTGCCAGGTTTATATAAAATTTCCTCAATTTCACCACTGCATGGAATTCTATTTACGTGACAATCAAAAACATTCATGAACACGCTTACTTTAGTAAATTTTTTATTCTCTAAGGAAAGCTCTGAAGGACCATTAACTTCCTCTACTTTTATCACTAATCCATCAGCCGGACTCACAAGATAATTTTCATCATTAATTGGGAATCTATCTGGGTCTCTGAAAAAATAGTAAACCCATATTGTAAGAATAACACCTATTAAACCTAAGAAACCACTTATTAAATATAAAACAAGTGTTCCAAGTCCAAAGATTACTAAAAACTTATAACCCTCGTTATGTATTTTCGGAAAAACTTTATCTATCATAATCCTTTATTTGATAATTTCTGATTAATATGTATATAAAAAGCAGAAATTCAATTACTAAGATTTATACATAAATATGAGCAAAATTAAGGTCAAAAACCCAATCGTCGAGTTAGATGGCGATGAAATGACAAGAGTAATTTGGGAGTTTATTAAGAATAAACTGATATTACCGTATCTAGATTTAGGTATTGAATATTACGATCTTGGTATGAAAAGCAGGGATGATACTTCAGATCAAATAACCATTGATTGTGCGAATGCAATTAAAAAGAATGGTGTAGGTATTAAGTGTGCAACGATTACTCCCGACGAAGCAAGAGTAAAAGAATTTAATTTAAAAAAGATGTGGAGATCTCCGAACGGTACAATTAGAAATATCATTGGGGGAACTGTATTTAGAGAGCCCATTATTTGTAAAAATGTTCCAAGATTGGTACCATCATGGACTGATCCTGTGATTATTGGAAGACATGCATTTGGTGACCAATATAGAGCAACCGATTTTAAAGTTCCTGGTAAAGGAAAACTTGAAATTAAATGGACTTCTGAAGACGGTAAAGATACCAAAAATTACGAAGTATTTAATTTCCCTGGATCTGGGGTGGCTTTATCAATGTACAATTTAGATAAATCAATAGAAGATTTTGCTCGATCTTGCTTTAACTATGGATTGATTAAAAAATGGCCAGTTTACCTTTCAACAAAAAACACAATTTTAAAAACTTACGATGGAAGATTTAAAGACATATTTGAAAGTGTTTTTGAAAAGGAATTTAAATCTTCATTTGAAAAGAATAATTTAACCTATGAACATAGACTTATAGATGACATGGTTGCTTGTGCAATGAAGTGGAGCGGTAAATATATTTGGGCTTGTAAAAACTATGATGGTGACGTTCAATCAGATACTGTTGCTCAAGGATATGGTTCTCTTGGACTTATGACAAGTGTACTACTTGCACCAGATGGAAGAACAATGGAGGCAGAGGCTGCTCATGGAACTGTTACGCGACATTATCGAATGCATCAACAAGGAAAAGAAACTTCAACAAATCCAATAGCATCAATTTTTGCTTGGACTAGAGGACTTGCCCATAGAGGAAAATTAGATGCAAATGATGAGCTAATAAAATTTGCAAATACGTTAGAAAATGTTTGTATTGATTGTGTTGAAACTGGATCAATGACTAAGGATTTGGCAATTTTAATAGATACAAATCAAAAATACCTAACGACTAATCAATTTCTTGATGCAATTGATGGCAATTTAAAAAAGAAGTTAAATTAAGCTTTTAATCTTTTCAAAACTTTCTTCTATTTTATTTGAATGAACTCCTCCGGCTTGAGCAAAATCAGATCTACCTCCACCACCTTTTCCGCCAAGAATTTCTGAACCAGATTTTACAAATTTTATAGCATCGTACTTTTCAATTAAAGTGTCTGTAACTCCAACTGCTAAACCAATTTTATCATCTTTAATTGCATATATAACTACAATTCCCTCTTTGATATCTTTCTTACCTTGATCAACAAGTCTTCTTAATTCTTTAAAAGGTAAGTCATCTACTTTTTGAAATCTAATATTTATCTTTTTAATATTTTGGTCTTTGACAATATTTTTTTTCTTATCTGATAAAATACTTTTTACTGTTATTTCCTCTAATTGTTTTGTCAGCTCCTTGATTGTAATCTTTAGGTCATCTGATTTTTTAATTGGTTTTCCTCCAAGTTTGGTGATTTCACTTGATAATGATTTGATAGTTTCTTCATTTTTTTTAGAAGACAAACTAGACATCTTATCTTTTGACTTAAGATATTCTTCAAGTTGTTTATCTCTTAATGCTTCAACTCTTCTAACACCTGCTGCAATTGATGATTGACTGACTACTTTAAATTTACCAACCTCACCAGTGTTTTTTACGTGTGTTCCGCCACAAAGTTCTGTTGAAAAATATTTGTTACCTTCTTCACCCATAAACACAACTCTAACTTCATCTCCATATTTTTCACCGAATAAAGCCATTGCACCTTGTTCAATTCCCTCTTCAGGAGTCATTAATCGTGTAACAACTTCCGTTTTTGAGTTTACAAATTTGTTAACATTTTTATCAATTTTTTTCATTTCTTCATCTGTGATTGGTTTCATATGACTAAAATCAAATCTTAATCTGTCTGGCGCAACTAATGATCCTTTTTGCATTACATGTGTTCCTAAAGTTCTTCTAAGAGACTCATGTAATAAATGCGTTGCTGAGTGATATGCTCTTATGTTTTGACGTCTTTCTGTATTTATTTTTAATTCAACATTATCTTTAAGTTTAATTGTTCCTTTTGAAACTTTACCAAAGTGGACAAATAAGTTTCCAATTTTTTTTTGAACATCAGTTACCTCAAATTCATTTTCACCTGAAGTTATATTACCTTTGTCACCAACTTGACCACCCGACTCCCCATAAAAAGGAGTTTGATTTAAAATAATTTGTCCTTCTTCGCCTTCTTTCAATTGTTGAATTTCTTTATCATCTTTAATTATTGCGGTAACACTTCCTTCCGCCTGATTAGTCTCATAACCTAAAAATTCAGTAGGACCGATTTTCTCTTTTAGATTAAACCAAATTTCACTGACTGAACTATCACCTGAACCTTTCCAATTTTTCTTTGCAAGTTCTCTACTTTTTTTCATCATCTCATCAAATTTTGTGTTATCTACTTTGAGAGATTTGTTCTTTAGAATGTCTTCAGTTAAATCTAACGGAAATCCGTAAGTATCATAAAGTTTGAAAGCAACTTCTCCAGGCAGAACCTTATCTATTTTTGAGATTTCATCATCCAGAATTTTCATGCCTCTTTCTAATAAAACCAAAAATTTTTCCTCCTCCATTTTCAAGGTTTCTTTGATGAGAGACTCTGCTCTTTTTAACTCTGGATAATTTTTAGACATTTCATCTAAAAGAGTTTTGAAAATATTGAAAAAAATTGGTTCTTTAGATCCTAGTAAATGTGAGTGTCTCATTCCTCTTCTCATAATTCTTCTAAGGACATAGCCTCTTCCCTCATTAGATGGCAAAACACCTTCAGCAAGAAGAAACGAACTTGCCCTTAAATGATCAGCTATAACTCTAAAACTTGATAAATTATTTTCTTTGGGTTTTACTTTTACGGTTTCTGAAATTGAATTAATTAATTTTAAGAAATGATCTGTTTTATAATTGTCATGTGTACCCTGAAGAAGCGCTGCCATTCTTTCAAGACCCATACCTGTATCTACTGAGGGTTTAGGTAAATCAATTCTTTTATCTTTTGAAACTTGTTCATATTGCATGAAGACTAGGTTCCAAATCTCAATATATCTATCACCATCTTGGTCTTTGCTTCCAGGAAGACCGCCTTTTAAATGATCTCCATGATCATAAAAAATTTCAGAACAAGGTCCACATGGACCTGTTTCACCCATTGACCAAAAATTATCTGAGGTAGAAATTTTGATTATTCTATTTTCATTTAAGCCCGATATTTTTTTCCAAAGTTTAAATGCCTCTTCATCTTCATTAAAAACAGTAAAATAAAGTCTATTTTTATCTAACCCAAAATCTTTAGTTATTAGATTCCATGCAAGCTCTATTGCTCTTTCTTTAAAATAATCTCCAAAAGAAAAGTTCCCAAGCATTTCAAAAAATGTGTGGTGTCTTGGGGTGTATCCAACATTTTCTAAATCATTATGTTTTCCACCTGCTCTAACACATTTTTGTGAAGTTGTAGCTCTTTTGTAATCTCTTTTCTCTAATCCAGTAAAAACATTTTTGAATTGAACCATTCCAGAATTTGCGAACATTAATGTCGGATCGTTATTAGGAACTAAGTTGCTAGACTCAACTATTTTATGATCATTTTTCTCAAAATATTTGAGAAAAGTATTTCTTATTTCATTTAAGGTTTTTTGAGCCATATTTTTAAAATACAGCTTTTTTAAATGATGTCTATAATCTTAAGGGGAAAAAGGCGCCTGTTACAGCGCCTTTTCTTAACTAATAATGACTATTTAGCTAATTCTTTTTTGTAGGAGGAGTCTCTTCTTTTTGGCTCGCTTCTATTTTCTCCTGATCAAGTGGGTTACCTTCAATTTTTTTAGTAATCACACCTGCTTTTTCTCTAATTGCCATCTCTATTTCAGCAGCAACTTTTGGATTTTGTTCTAAGTAGATTTTGGCATTTTCTCTTCCTTGGCCAATTTTCTCACCTTTGTATGCATACCAAGCACCAGATTTTTCAACAATCTCTGCTTTTGCACCAAGATCAATTAATTCACCTACTTTACTAATTCCTTTTCCATACATTAGATCAAACTCAACTACTTTAAATGGTGGAGATACTTTGTTTTTAACAACCTTAACTCTTGTAGAGTTACCAATGATTGCATCTTTATCTTTTATCGCACCAATTCTTCTAATATCCATTCTTACAGATGAGTAGAATTTTAATGCATTTCCACCTGACGTAGTTTCAGGGCTTCCAAACATAACACCTATTTTCATTCTGATTTGGTTAATGAAAATCATCATTGTGTTTGTATTTGATATTGAACTAGTTAATTTTCTTAAAGCCTGACTCATTAATCTTGATTGAAGACCTACGTGATGATCACCCATGTCTCCTTCAATTTCAGCTCTTGGTGTTAATGCTGCAACTGAGTCAATAACTATTACAGAAATAGAACCTGACTTAACAAGTGTATCTGCTATCTCTAGTGCTTGCTCACCAGCATCAGGTTGGGAAATTAATAATTCCTCAGTATTTACACCTAATTTTTTTGCATATACTGGATCTAAAGCATGTTCTGCATCAACAAATGCACATATTCCACCAGATTTTTGAGCCTCAGCTACTACTTGAAGTGCAAGTGTTGTTTTTCCAGAAGACTCTGGACCATAAATTTCGATAATTCTTCCTTTTGGTAATCCACCAATACCTAGTGCTAAATCTAAGCTTAGGGAGCCTGTAGAAATAGACTCTATATCCATAGCTTTTTTCTGGCCAAGCTTCATTACAGAGCCTTTTCCAAAGTTATCAGTAATTTGACTGATAGCTGCATCTAAAGCTTTATTTTTTTCTTTATTTTCCAAGTCTTTATCCTTCGCGGTTTTAACCACTTTTAAGTTATTTTTTGTCATTTGATGCCTCTTTTTTATTAATTGTTAACATACGAATCATACCTTTAAATGTACACATTTTGTTCTCATTGGCAAGAATTAAATAAAAAGCTGTAAATTACTTAATAATATTGAGATATTTTGCGTTCAAAAGACCTACTGATTTTAAAAGCTCTAACTGTGACAATAGGAGGTTTCTTTCTGAATTAGCTAGATTGATTCTAGCAGTTAAAAGAATTGTATTTGATTGAATAACATCAAGTGTGGTTCTTCCAAGTCCAGTTTCATACTCAACTGTGATCCCCTCGTGAGCAATTTCTGCAGCTTTCACCTGCGCACGAACTGAAGATAATAAACTATCTGAAGATTGAAACTTTGACCAGGCACTAGCAACGTTTGTTTCATTAGTTCTAACAGCATTATCTAAAAGTAATTGTTTTCGATTTTGTAAATTCTTGCTCCTTTCAAGAGACGCTGAATTTTTTCCTCCTTGAAATATTGGCCATGAAATTTCAGCACTTAATGTCTCTTGTTCTCTTTCATCATACGATGAGCTAAAATCATCTGACTTTGAAGACTTAGCTGAAATTGTTGCTGAAGGTGAAAATTCAGAAAGAGCAATCTTAACATCTTTTTCAGATTGATCGTATTCTAGTTTAGCAATTGTAAGATCTGGATTGTTCCCTTTTGAAATTTGAATTGCATTTTGAAGGGATGTGGGAATATCAAATTCTATATTTACATCTTCACCTAAGCTATCAATATCATCTAGTGGACCTATAATCTTTTCATAAAGAAGTTTAGCAGTTACTAAATCGTTTTGAGAGCTGATAAATTGAGCTTGTGCTCCGGCCAATGATGACTCTGATTGAGCTAAGTCTGCTAAAGTAATTATTCCGCTCTCAAGCCTATTTTGATCTGTCTCGACTTGTCTTTCTAACAAATCTAAGTTTTCTTTATTTATCTTAAATTTCTTATTAGCTAAGATAACTCCTGTAAAAGCTTCAGCGGCACTTAATATAACCTCTTGTTCTTTCTTTAATAATTTTGCTTTTGCTAAATTTACTCCAATTTTACTTTTTTCAAGATCTGCTTTTCCACCTAAACCCTGAAAAACTTTTTGCTCTATCGTAACAGTTTGTGTTTCGGTATCTACATCAGTAATAGCAGCACTAGTTCCATCACGATCTGTTAATTTTTTGGTGGTTGCTTCACTTTTGGTTCCAGTTATTGTAACAGAGGGTAAAAACTCACTTTTTGAAATTTTTAAATCTTCCTCTGATACTGAAATATTTTTTCTTTCTGCATTCAATTCTGGATTACTTAAATAAGCATCTTGCAATGCTTTATAAAAATCTGCTGCATACAAATTTTGTATCGAAAAAAATAAAATTAAAAATATTATTCTTAAAGAATTAAGCATGTTTAAATTTTACCTTTTTAATTTGATGGTTTTCATTTAGATCTATAACTGCTGAAGAATATTTTGGAGCATTCTTAAACATATTTTGAGTTATTCTTTGATAAGTCATCATAAAAGTTTCGACTTCTTTCTCATTCATTATTTTTGAATTTTTTTTTGTTCCACTTTTCATTTTCAGTTTTTTTTCTTGTTTCAATCTCCATCTTTTTAACAATTTAAAATTTTTGGCTTTTAAATATAACAGACTATCCAGCTGATCAAAGAGTTTTGAATATTTCCATTTAAGTTGATTATTAACATAACTTCTCCAAATCTTTTTTTTGTCTGCTTTTTTTTCTAAAATATTCATTGGTCTATTTAAAGATTTTTTATTTTCAGGTTTAGCACCAACACACCAACCCTCCAAAATTAAAATATCTGGTTTCTTTTTTAATTTGAACCAACTATTTTTTTTACACCTGTCATCAATTGACTTATCAAATTTTGGAATACTAATTGATCTAAATGTATTTTTTTTAACTTTCCTAAAAAGACTAATCATTAATTGTATGTCATGGGTGCCTGGAACACCTCTTGTAAGTAACAAAGGATGTTTATTTTTCGACAACAAAATTCTTTCTTTTCTAGTTTTATAAAAATCATCTATAGAAATTTTGAAAACTTGTAATTTAAAATACTTTATAAGTACTAATCTTAATAAAGTTGAAATTGTTGTTTTCCCGGTCCCCTGGCCTCCTGCGAGACCCACGAGCAAAGTTTTTTTATCTTTCCTTTTTTTATTAATCCAAAAACATAAAGGAATTATATGAGATTTTATCATTTGATCTTTGTTTTTAAACTTTTCTTTTTTTGTTTCTTGTGACTGTATATATTTTACACAATCCTTTCTTACTTTTTCAAAACACTCTCTATAATTTTGCATCTTATTTTTTTTGGTCTAATGGATGGTTCTCACCATTATTGACTGGAACATCTTTTAAAGCAAAAGTATCTATTTCGTCAATACATGCAATATTTATTCCATAAATTTTCGGATTAATTCTTGGTCTATTGTGAGTATGAATACCACATATAGAACAGAAATAGTGTTTAGCAACTTTTGTATAATACTGATAAAGCTTTAATATTTTTTCACCTTTTATTAATTTGAAATCATTTTCTCCTATTACGCCAATTATGTATCCTTTTCTTTTACATAAAGAGCAATTACATCTCATGAATTTTTCAATACCTGTTTCAGGTATCTTTACTTCAGCTTCTACTTCACCACAGTGACACTTTAATTTTTTAATCATTTTTCAATTCTATCCATCTTATGATTTTTACCATCGTTTACTCTTACATTAAGTTCAAATAATTCTTTGGTTGATATATCTTCCAAACATCCAACGTTCACTCCATATGTATTTGGATCACTCCTTCTTAAATTATGTGTATTTATTCCGCAAACTGAACAAAAAAAGTGCTTTGCAGCTTTTGTATTGAATTGGTAACATTTAATTTTTTCCGCACCCTTAACTATTTCCAAATCTTCCTTATCCACTGTTGTTGTTATAGAGCCCTTTCTTTTACAAATAGAACAGTTGCATCTGTAATAATCATTTGATTTTTCTTTTAATTTTATTTTTATTTCTATTGATCCGCAGTGACACGTTAATTTTTTCATCTCTTTTTTACTCTACCCCTTGTAAAAGTTATCCACAACGTATCAAAATGTAGTTTCAGTGTTCTCGTTTTGATTCACTTTTGATTCAATTTCAGACTCAAAATACAACCTATTTGACTATATCGATTTATTAGGCTATTAATTAAGAAAGAACAAAATAAGAACATTTATGAAGCTAACTATACCCTATTATTTACACAAAGCTGGAGCAGGTTTTCCTTCACCAGCTACAGACTACATTGAGGAAGACATAGATCTAAATGTTCATCTCATAAAGAATGTTCCTGCAACATTTATAATTAGGGTGCAGGGAAAATCTATGGTCAACGCTGGAATTTATGACGGAGATTTATTAGTTGTAGACAAAAGCCTAAAGCCTAAAAACTTTTCTACTGTTATAGCAAATGTTCACGACGAACTTGTTGTTAAAAGTTTTGTCAAAGAAAACGATAAACAATTTCTAACTTCTGGATCTAAAAAATTTGAGGATAGAATTTTAATAAATGAAGAAGCAGATGTTTTTGTTTGGGGGGTCGTAACTTATGTCATCCACTCTGTATACTAAAAAAATTGCATTGATAGATTGTAATTCTTTCTATGTTTCTTGTGAAAGATTATTCAACCCAAAAATAAGAAGGCTACCTGTGGTAGTTCTTTCTAATAACGATGGGTGTATAATATCAAGATCTAACGAAGCTAAAGCTTTAGGGATTAAAATGGGAGAGCCTTATTTTAAAGCAAGAAATATTATTATAAAAAACAATGTTCAGGTATTTTCTTCAAACTATTCTCTATATGGGGACATATCACGAAGAGTAATGCGAACACTAAAAAGATTTAACTCAAAAATAGAAGTTTATTCTATTGATGAAGCTTTTTTAGATTTGTCTAATTTTTCAGATAAAGAAGTAAAAGATGTCGGTAAAGAAATTAGAAATACTGTTTTACAATGGACTGGTATACCAACTAGTATTGGAATAGCTGAAACTAAAACTTTAAGTAAGGTTGCAAATCATATAGCGAAAAAACAAAAGTCAGGTGTTGTAAGTTTGGTCAATATCAAGGACTTAGACCCAATATTAGAAAAAGTTGAAGTAAGAGATATATGGGGAGTTGGAAAACAACTCTCAAAGTTTTATATCAAAAATGGAATTTATAATGCAAAACAATTAAAAAATGCTTCAAATACTTGGATTAAAAAAACAAAAAACGTTCTTAGTTCAAGAACTGCTATGGAGCTTAGAGGTGTTCCTTGTATTGAAATTGAAACTAAACAAGCAAAAAGAAAAAGTTGTTGTGTATCGAGATCATTTGGAAAGAAAGTAGAAAAACTCAGAGAACTGAAAGAATCTGTAACAAGCTATTGTTTAAATGCAGCAGAAAAAATTAGATCTGAGTCACTAGTCTGTAAGTCTATCACTGTTTTTATAAGAACAAGTCCTTTTCAAAATAAAGGTATATTCTATTCAAATTCAAAGACAATTGATTTCCCTATTGCAACAAATAATAGTATCGAAATAGTTAAAAATGCTCTTACAGGTCTTGATCTAATATACAAAGATGGATTCAAATATCAAAAAGCTGGTATAATCTTGTCGAGTTTGTCTGACTCTGAAAAAGGAAATAGTTTATTTAAGTCTACAAAAGACGAAAGAATTAAAAACTTAATGCAATCTATTGATAACACTAACTATAGGTATGGAAGATCAACAATTAGCTTGGCAAGTGCAGGGATAAATAAAAAATGGAGTATGAGAAGACAATATTCCTCAAAAATTGATACTGCAGATTTTTATTCTTTGCCTAAAATACTAGCAAACTAGTGCGGACGTACATCCCCAATGTTTGAGAGTGAAGCATCGAATTCTTTGACGTTTTCTCTATTGGATAAATTGAAAATAATAAATAAAAATATGATAAGTAAAAATAGAGGAAAGATAGTAATTAAGGAAATATTTTTATTAATGATGGTAAAATAAATTACAAAAAATAAAATTGATCTTATAGTAACATTAAGCTTAAAAACAGAGATAATAGATAAACTATGTTTAACTAGATTTAAAAAACTCATTTTCGATGGCCCAAAATAACGTTTGCCTCTAGTTGATTTAATAGATCCAAAGCTCTTTTCAATTTTAACAAGCGATCCAGAAAAACTATTCCAGGAAGATTTTTCAATAATAAACTTTTTAACAACTGATTTAGGTAAACAGGTGAAATTTCCAAATTTGATATTTTTTCCAGTAAAGAAATATGTCAAAAATTTATGGATTACATAAAAAAAGGTAAAAACTGATCCTTCAGATCTTTTTATTCTTTCACCAACTATAGCTTTTTCAACGTAATAATCTGTGCTTTCAATAAATTTAGTAATTTCATCAGGTCTGTCCTCCCCGTCACCATCCATTGGAATTACATAGTCGAAATCCTCTTTTTCATAAATATATTTTAAACCAGTCGCAATAGATCTGGCATGACCAACATTTTTTAATAAACTGACAACTTCGACTTTGATTTCCTCTGTGGAGAATCTTTTATCATCATATTCCTCTGTAGATCCGTCGTTAATTACAAAAATTGAAAACTTACAATTAATATTTTTTACCTTCAAATTTATATCTTCAATAAGTTTTTCAAGAGACTGCCAATCGTTATAAACTGGAATTAAGATTATTATTTTTTTCATCTATAACCTACACAAACTTTTTTAGTACAAATATAAGCATTAAGTAAATCAACATTTTTTTGATTTATTTCTCCAAGCCATACTGGTCTTCCTTCCATATGGTAAGATATATTACCTGCATACCATTCATCTCCCAAAACTACGTTAATTTTCTCTGTGAAATCTTTTTGCCAAACTTGAAGAACTTTATTAGCTTCAACCTTACCCTTATAATCAGTTCTTTTATTTTCATTAATGAGTGAGACCAGACCATATGTAATAGGAGATAATAAAAACAAAATTAAAAATGGTTTGAAAAATTCTTTAAACGTTTGTTCGTCATCTTTAATATCAAACATACTTAAAATAAGAACACCGAAAAAAAGATAAA
Organism: uncultured Pelagibacteraceae bacterium; assembly: GCA_902631265.1. GTDB lineage: Bacteria > Pseudomonadota > Alphaproteobacteria > Pelagibacterales > Pelagibacteraceae > Pelagibacter. Next base: position 29,488 of record CACOXX010000010.1, read on the forward strand.
AAGGTGTCATCCACATTGTTCTTATTTTTGAGCCAGTTACAACTGAAGTCACAAACATTAAAACTATTGGAAGAAAATTTATTAGTAAAATGAAATATTTTTTTTTATCCTTTATATCAAATCTTATTTTTATCTTTTTTACTATGAAATAACAAAGAACAAAAAAAGGAATTAATATACCGATCTGTTTCATCAAAAATATAATTGGAAACTTTAAGTGATTTAAAAAACTATAATCTACTAGTCCAGCTCTATTAAAAGCATATTTAATTGTTACAAAATCATTTTGAAAAAGCCAAATTAAATGAGGGACTAACAAAACGAAAAATATTTCAATTGGTAAATAATGTTTAAAATCTATTTTCCTAGTTTTTATTATAAAAAACTCATAGGCAAAAATCATTACTACTGATAAAAGCAAATAAGCAAACAAATACTTTGTTAAAAAACCAAATGCAGCGGTTACACCTAACAAAATTAGTATTACAGTATTTGTATCTTTTTTCATGTATAATTTCCATGAAAGGTAAACTGTAAAAGCCCAAAAAGGTAACTGGCAAACATTTACGTTAAATTCTGGTGTGGTAAAATTGTAAAAATATATTCCTTCTAGAATTAAAACAGAAAAAAAACTTAACGTTTTATTTTGAAAAAATTCATTTGAAAATATCCATACTATATAAAAGGCTGATATTACAAAAATTTGACTTAAAAAATAATAAGCAATGTCATTACTTCCAAAAAGAAAATAAAAAAATTCAACAAAGAAAGCACTCACTGGTGGATGTTTGTTATATCCCCAATCTAAATTACTGCCCCAGGCTAACGCTTCTATCGTATCTAATGGTAAATTATTATTTGTTATAGAAGGAATCAAGGTCCAAACAAATAAGTGTGCAATTAAAAAAAGATAGAATAAATTACTTATATTCTTTTTTTTAAACATATACCTCTATATTTATACAATTAATGGTTCCTTGACACCATTTAATTGCTGAATATACTGCGAGCGCTTTAGAAATTAAAATGGTTAAAATTTCAAAAAACTACGTTCCAAAAGAATCAGAAAAATATATGTGTGAAAAACATAAGCTGTTTTTCAAAAACAAATTATCAGAGTGGAAAAAAGATCTTATAAGATCAAACAACGAAGCTTTATATAATAGCTCAATGGATGACAATAGCACGTCAGCAGATATTGTAGATCAGGCAAGTTCATACACTGACAAAAATGTTGAGATGAGAGCTATAAATAGACAGATAAAACTTATATCTAAAATCGATGCTGCGCTAAGAAGAATTAAAGATGGAACATATGGTTTCTGTGAAGATACAGGTGAACCAATCGGAATTAAGAGATTAATTGCTCGTCCTGTTGCAACTTTAAGTATTTCTGCTCAAGAAAAACATGAAAAAGAGGAAAAAGTTTACGCAAGTGATGTTTAGGGGGAGGGTATTTTTTCTCCTTTATTCATAAAATCATAACCTTTGATGACCGCTGCTCTTCCTGCAATATCGTTATACCATCTTGTCAAATTTTTGTAGTTCTTTAAACCAATATCATGCCAGTCATGCC
>CACOXX010000011.1 GCA_902631265.1 uncultured Pelagibacteraceae bacterium
GGCCTTTTCAAAATATGCTGGGGCTCTTAATTCAAGTGGAGCAACAGGTTATGGGGTTAGATTGTTGAACAAGTTTATTGAAGACAACTATGAGTAAAGTTGAACAAACTCTTTCATTGATTAAACCTGATGCTGTTGAGCGAAATTTAGAAGAGGAAATAAAACAATTTTTCATTAAATCTGGCTTTACAATTGCTAAACAAAAAAAGGTTAAATTAGAAAAAAAAGATGCTGAAATTTTCTACAAAGTACATGAAACAAAACCTTTTTATAATGATCTTTGCAATTATCTTTCTTCTGGACCTATTGTTGCAATGATACTTGAAAAAGTTGATGCAGTTTCTGAAAACCGAAAGGTTATGGGAGCAACTGATCCTGCTAAAGCAGACGAAGGAACATTAAGAAAAAAATACGGATTATCTATTGATAAAAATTCAGTTCATGGTTCTGACAGTATTGAAAATGCTACAAAAGAAATTAATTTTTTCTTCAAGACATAGTTAGTTTTTCTAAAACAATAGGATAAAGTTTATTCTCTTCTTTTAGCACCCTTTTTTCCAATTTTTTTATATTATCTTTTTTTAATATCTTAACTTTTTTTTTTGCAATGATCTTACCAGAGTCTAATTTTTTACTTACATAATGTATTGTGCATCCTGAAAATTTTTCTTTAGCTTTTAAAGCTCTATGGTGAGTATTAAGTCCTTTGTACTTTGGTAATAAAGATGGATGAATATTGATTATTTTATTCTTAAAAAAATTAAGAAAATATGGACTAAGAATTTTCATAAATCCCGCTAAACAAATAAATCTTATTTCTTTATTAATGAGGATTTTTGCTAATTTTTTTTGCTCAGCTTTTAAAAATTGTTGAGAAATAATTTTTGTTAAAATTTTATTTTTTTTTGCAATTTTTAATCCAGCAGCATTTTTTTTATTGCTTACAACAAATGCGATTTTATAATTACAACTTTTCTTATTTGATCTTAAAATTAAAGCTTTAAGATTAGTTCCTCTTCCTGAGATAAACACCGCAATATTAGTTTTTTTTTTAATCACATTACCAACGTATATTGCTAGTATATCTTACTTTGCTTTTACTTTTAATTATTTCTCCAATTATGTAAGGACGGTATTGCTTGGGAAAAAATTTCAAAATTTTACGAAAATTATTTTTTTTTATAATCAAACAAAAACCTACTCCACAATTAAAGGTTTTGAGCATTTCTTTTTGAGAAACACCATTTTTGTTAATCCAACTAAAAATTTTATGAGTTTTTATTTTGTCTAAATCTATTCTAGCACAAAGTTTTTGCGGTATTACTCTTTCAATGTTGTCACCAATACCTCCGCCCGTTATATTTGCACATCCATTAATTAATTTCCTATCAAGCAAATTTATAATTTCTTTTACATAAATTTTAGTGGGTTTTAATATTTCATTTCGTAAAAATTTATTTTTTCTAATATTAATTTTCTTTTTTCTTAAAACTTCTCTTAATAAGGAATATCCATTTGAATGAAGTCCATTGGAAGGTATAGCTAAAATTAAATTATTTTCTTTTATCTTTTCCTTTGTTAATAAGTTATTCTTATTTACAAGTCCTACAGAAAATCCAGCCAAATCGAATTTATTTTTAGAGTAGGTTCCTGGCATTTCAGCTGTTTCTCCGCCCACTAATTGACAGTTACTTATTTTGCAACCTTGATGTATACCTTTAATAATATTTTTTAATTTTGTTAAATTTATTTTATCAATTGATATGTAATCTAAGAAAAAAAGTGGTTTTGCTCCAAGTACCAGAATATCATTTACACACATTGCAACCAAATCTATTCCAATTGTATTAAACTTATTTAAAATATTTGCTATTTCAAGTTTGGTTCCAACACCATCAGTGCTACTTACCAATAAAGGATTATTAAATTTTTTTGGAATTTCGTTTATTGAACCAAAACTACCTATATTTTTAAATTTATTTTTAGAATTTCCTTTTTTTGTTAATTTAGATATATATTTAATGAATTGATTAGATGCATTTATGTTTACTCCGCTTTTTTGATATGTAAATTTATATTTTTTCATAATTTAAAATGTTTTTAAAAAAAAATTTTTTGAAGCTCTCATCTTATATAGTTTTTACTATATTTGTAATATTTTTTATTTGTTTTATTCACACTAATAGTTTTGGCAAAATTTTCAAAATTCAAGACATTGAAATTGAAGAACCTTTTAATTCTAATTTTAATAAGGAAAAAGTTATCAACAAAGCATTTGATGAAGCCTTTGATATTCTTTTAAATAGCCTAATAACTTCCAATGATAAAAATAAAATTAAAAATACACAATTAAAAGATATAAAATATCTTATCGATTCTTTCACTATTACAAATGAACAATTCCTAAACAAAAATTATCAAGCAAATTTCGAGGTAAATTTCGATAAACCTAAAATTTTAAATTTTTTTGAAAAGAAAAATATATTTCCATCAATGTATAAAAAAAAAGAATTTCTGACATTTCTTGTCCTTATAGATAATGTTGAAGACGATGCTCTTTTATTTGATAGAAATCCCTTCTATACAAAATGGAATGATGATACAAAAAATTTTTCCCAAATAAATTATGTATTGCATGAAGAAGACATTCTCGATCTTAAATTTATTAACGAAAACAAAGATATAATTGAAAATTTTAAATTTGATCAAATTGTGAAAAAATATGATACAGAGGATTACATTGTTGTAATATATTTTAAGAACAAAAATAATTTAAGGGTGCTTTCAAAAATGTTTTATGAAGGCAAAGTAAAGATTTCAAATCAAAGTTATAAAAATGTTGTTATTTCGGATGATTTACAACTATTAAATATTATTGAAAAAACTAAGATTTTTTTTGAAGATATTTGGAAACAAAATAACCAAATTAATACCTCAATCAAACTTCCAATAAATATTTCTGTTAACTCAAAAAAAGTTAAACAAATTCAATTAATTGAAAATTATTTAGTACAGCTTGATTTGGTTTCAAACTTTTATGTTACAAGTTTTAATAATAATAATATGATTTATAAAATAATTTTTAATGGTAACCCAAATCAATTTTTAACCTTAATGAAAGAGAAAGATATCGACATCGATACTAATCAAGAAATATGGAAAGTAAGATAAGAGACCTAAGGCAAGAAATATTTAAATTTGAGCAATTATCAAATTTTGATAAAAACGATTTTTTCGTAAGCGAATGTAACTATTTTGCATTTAATTTAATTAAAAGCTGGCCTAATTGGGAAAAAAAAATATTGAATGTTTATGGCGAGCGGAAATCAGGCAAGTCTCATTTATCAGAAATTTTTTTAGAAAACGAAAAAGGTATCAAATTTAAATTTAAAGAGTTGAATGAGAAAATATTCGATAAAATTAAAGGATATCAAAATATTGTAATTGAAGATTTTAATGAAAGCTGCGATGAAGAAATAACTTATTCTTTAATTGATACGGTTGAAAAAGAGAATAAATATTTATTAATAACATCTGTGAAATCTGTAAATGAGATGGAGACAAAACTTAAAGATTTAAATTCAAGGTTTAAAAATATTCTTACAGCCAGAATCGACAAACCAGATGATGAACTAATATATGCGCTTATCGTTAAAAATTTTTCAGATAGCCAAATAATTTTAGATAAAAAACTAATAAATTTTATTTGTAAAAGAATAGCTAGATCTTACGATAAAATATCGGAATTTATATGTACAATTGACGAAATTAGTTTAAAAAAAAAAAAACCTATTAATTTAAAAATAATTAAAGAAATTTTAGGAGTATCAAATTGAATAAATTTAGAACACATACTTGTGGTGAACTTACAAAAAAATCTACTAAAAAAGATGTAATATTATCTGGCTGGATAAATAAAAAAAGAGATCATGGAAATCTTCTTTTCATCGATCTTAGAGATCATTATGGGATAACTCAATGTGTAATTGACAAAGAAAATAAATTTTTTAAAGAATTGGAAAAGCTTCAACTAGAAACAGTTATAAAATTAAATGGAAAAGTTATAGAAAGAACCAAAGAGACAATAAACAAAGATCTTTTAACAGGGGAGATTGAGGTTGTTATTGAAAAATTCGAAATTGTTGGAAAAACAAAAGAGTTGCCTCTCCCTGTTTTTAGTAATCAAGAATATTCTGAGGAGATAAGACTTAAGTATAGATTTCTAGATTTAAGAAGAAAACAAATTCACAATAATATTATTCTAAGATCAAAAGTAATTTCCTTTATTAGAAAAGAAATGGAGAAGATGGATTTTTTAGAATTTCAAACTCCCATATTAACTTCATCAAGTCCGGAGGGAGCAAGAGACTTTCTTGTTCCAAGTAGACTAAATCCTGGAAAATTTTATGCTTTACCTCAAGCACCACAACAATTTAAACAACTAATAATGATTTCAGGATTTGATAAATATTTTCAAATTGCACCCTGCTTCAGAGACGAGGATGCAAGGGCAGATAGAAGTCCTGGTGAATTTTACCAACTAGATATAGAGATGTCATTTGTTGAACAAGAAGATATTTTTTCAGTAATTGAAAATCTTTTTCTAAAATTATTTAAGGAATTTTCGAATAAAAAACTAGCAAATGAAAAGTTTCCTAGAATAAAATATTCAGAAGCAATTGAAAAATATGGAACAGATAAACCTGATCTAAGAAATCCCCTGATTATCTCTAATATTACAGAAATTTTTAGCAGAGATGACGTTAAATTTGATATTTTTAAAAAAGAAGTTTCAAAAGGAAAAGTGGTAAAAGCAATCATTACAAAGAATACGAAAGATAAACCAAGAAGTTTTTTTGATAATATTGATAATTGGGCAAAGAAAGAGGGTTCAGGCGGTTTAGCATATTTCACCTTTATTGAAGAAAATAACAAAATTGTAGGCAAAGGTCCTGTTGGAAAGTTTTTTTCTTCAGAGGCTTGTGAAAAAATTGCGAAATTAACTAATTCTAAAATTGGCGACAGTATTTTTATGTCATGTGGACAAAAAAAAGATGTTGAAAAAATTCTCTCTTTAGCAAGAAATAAAATTGCTGAGGATTTGAACTTAATATCTAATGATATATTTTCGTTTTGTTGGATAATTGATTATCCTATGTATGAATTAGATGAAAAAACAAAAAAGATTAAATTTAGTCATAATCCTTTTTCAATGCCTCAAGGGGATATTAAAGATATTGATTTTTCCAAACCATTAGAAATGAAAGCATACCAATATGATATTGTTTGTAATGGAATAGAGTTATCTTCTGGCGCAATTAGAAATCATATACCAGAATTAATGTATAAACTTTTTGAGATAGCTGGATACAAAAAAAAAGATGTGGATAGCAAGTTTAGTGGAATGATAAACGCACTAGGTTATGGCGCACCTCCTCACGGTGGAATAGCTCCAGGAATTGATAGAATAGTAATGCTACTTGCGAATGAGGCTAATATCAGGGAGGTAACAATGTTTCCAATGAACCAGAACGCTCAAGATTTAATGATGATGGCACCATCTGAGGTCAGCGAAGATCAATTAAAAGAACTTCAGCTTTCAATTACCAAAAAAAAGTAGTTACTTTTTTCCTTTAAGATTTATTCTGATATCTGATAAGTCAATAAGTTTTCTTTTATAATCGTTTCTTACAAAACCCTTACTAGTGATATCTTTTACAATTTTAATTAACTCGTTATTTTCGTCATTCATAGCACCTGGATTTTTTTCATCAGTCATGTCTGATCTTCCAATTGATGGGGTGTGAGCAAGATCTTCTCTATTTAAGTATGAAATAGCAAGTTCTCTAAAAATATAATCTAAAATAGATGAGGCAGAGAGAATTCTGTCATTGCCGTAAACTTTCCCCGATGGTTCAAATTTTGTATCTACATAAGCACTAACAAATTCGTCTAATGGAACGCCATACTGTAAACCCAAAGATATAGCTATTGCAAAATTATTCATTAAAGCTTTCACTAGCTCACCTTCTTTACTAGTATCGATAAAAATTTCACCAATCTTTCCATCTTCATATTCACCTGTATGTAAATAAACCTTGTGATCTCCTATGGTAGCCTTTTGAATATAACCCTTTCTTCTGTCTGGCATACCAAATCTTTTATTAACTGATTCATTCAGATTTTTAACAAAAGTAGTATTCATATTTTTATTGTCATCAATTTTGTTTACTTTCTTAATTTGTATTTGTTTTTCTTTATCACTGAGATTATCTACTGTTTTAAGATTCTTATCTAAATTCTTAGTTTTTCGATTATCAATTTTCATGTCTAATATTTCAAATTTTCCATCTTCTTTTTTTTCAAGATTTTCTAATTCTTTTTCGTCTATTTTATCTAGGTAGTGACTGACTTTAAAAGTGCAGGTATAAAAGGTTTCAACGAGATATTTTGCCATAATAATAATTTCCTTATTTATTTTGAGTCTTGAAGATTCTATTGTATATACAAAATTAATTTTTAGTCTAATTTATTTTTTACAATTTGAAATTGAAAAAAAACTAATTTTTTATGTTGACTCTATTTAAACAAATTTTCACATGGTGGAATCATCAAACTTTAGGTACAAGACTTCACACTTTTTTCAAAGGAAAATTTGTCGGCAAAGATGAAAATGGTAACAAATACTATGAAAGCAAAAATGGACGAAGATGGGTTATATATAATGGAGAAGTAGATTCAACAAAAATACCTAATGAATGGTTTTCTTGGATTCATTTTACAAAAAATAAAATAGAAAAAGTCCAAGATCAAAAAAAATTTTCTTGGCAAAAATCACACAAACCCAATCTTACTGGAACAGACAAAGCCTATCATCCTAAAAAAAGTGAAAATGAAAATAAAAAATATAAATCTTGGAAAGAGTAAAATCTCATTAATTTCAATTTTCTTTTATCTTTTAACGATAAACACTGTTCAAGCTGATGATCTTGATTATTTTGGAAAAAAAATTGATATAAGAATTTTAGATAAGCTTAGTTCAAAAAGCAAACTATTAAAGCTAGATGTTGGTGAAAATTTTTCTTACAAAAATTTGGAAATAAAAATTTTGAAATGTAAAAATTCTAAATTTGATGATAATCCAGAAATAACTACTTACTTACAAGTCAAAGACAGTAAAAATTCTAATAACGATGAAGTTTTTGTTTTTAATGGATGGACTTTTTCATCTAGTCCGTCGATCCAAGTTTTTGATCACCCAGTTTATGACTTGTGGATTTTAAGATGTTATTAAACAATTTTTTCATTGTCCAGCCAAGTTACATTAAATTTTGACTCAATAAATTTTTCGTGATTTAAAAGTTTTTTGTGTAACTTAATTGTTGTTGTAATTCCCTCTATAACAAATTCATCTAAAGATCTTAAAGTTCGTTGTATTGCTTCTGTTCTGTTTCTACCATGGCAAATTAATTTACAAACCATACTGTCATAATAAGGTGTTACTTTAAAACCTTGATAAATTGAACTATCTACTCTAGTTCTAAACCCAGATGGTTGATGACACATTCCGATTAATCCTGGGGACGGCTGAAAATTTCTACTTGGGTCTTCTGCGTTTATTCTACACTCAATAGCATGACCTCTTGGGTTAATGTCAGACTGTTCTAAGGCAGTATTTCCTGTAAATGCTATCCATATTTGTTCTTTAATGATATCTATTCCAGTAACCATCTCGGTAACAGGATGTTCAACTTGCACTCTTGTATTCATTTCTAAAAAATAAAATTTTCCATCTTCATAAATAAACTCTACTGTTCCAGCTCCCTCGTAACCAATTTTAGATACCATATTAACTGTCCTATCGAAAAGATCTTTACGAATTTCATCAGTTAAAACAGGACTTGGAGTTTCTTCAATTAATTTTTGATGTCGTCTTTGAACAGAGCAATCTCTTTCATGTAAGTGAACTGTATGATTTTTTCCTGAAAGTACCTGAACTTCAATATGACGTGGATTTTGAAAAAATTTTTCAATATAAACTTCATCATTTGCAAAAAATTTATTAGCCTCTGATTTAGCAGTCAAAAATAGGTTATCAAATTCTTTTTCAGACCTTACGATTTTCATTCCCTTTCCACCACCTCCACCAGCAGCTTTTATTAGGATAGGAAAACCAATTTCTTTAGCTAATTTTTTACCACTTTCTAAATCTGAAATACCACCTTCTGAACCTTCGATAACAGGTAAGCCATATTTTTTTGCAATTTTTTTTGCCTCAATTTTATCTCCCATCATTTTAATAAGTTTTGAGGACGGTCCAATAAACTTTATATTGTTTTCTTCAAGTATACTGGCAAAATTAAAATTTTCTGACAAAAATCCATATCCTGGATGAACTGCCTCAGAATTTGTTATTTCTATCGCTGATAATATTGCAGGAATGTTTAAATAACTATTAGCGGGTTGATGTGAGCCAACACAAACACTCTCATCAGCTAATTTAACATGCATACTTTCTTTATCTACATCTGAATGTATTGCCACTGTTTGAATTCCCCACTCTTTACATGCCCTGATAATTCTAACAGCTATTTCACCTCTATTAGCTATTAAAATTTTTTTGAACATTTTTTAATCGATTACAACAAGAGTCTGACCATATTCGACAGGTTGACCGTCTTCAACATTTACACTCTTTACAACACCATCTTTTGGAGAGGGAACATGATTCATTGTTTTCATAGCTTCAACTATCATTACAGTATCGCCTTTTTTAATTTTTTTTCCAGTTTCAACAAATTTTTTTGCTCCAGGTTCTGGCGCCAAATAAGCTGTCCCTATAATTGGAGATTTTATTTCAGTTCCAGATACAGCCTCTGCTTTTTGATTATTTCTTTCTATTGTGATTTCTGGCGATATATTTTGACTCATTTTAGTTTGTCTAGACACTTTAATCTTTATATCCTTTTCAGAATACTCGAGCTCGCTCAGCTTAAATTCTTCTAAGTTATCAACTAGTTCTTTAATTAATTTTTTATTAATTTTCATTTTTTAAGAGTTTATGCATTGCTATTATGGCTAAAATATATCCTTCACTTCCAAGACCAAAAATTCCACCATTTACTACATCACTTATAAGAGATTTTTGTCTAAATTCCTCTCTTTTGTAAATATTTGATATATGGACCTCTATCTTCTTTTTTTATATATTTCTAATGCATCTCTAATAGCTACAGATGTATGAGTGAATGCCGCAGCATTGATGATAATTCCATCAAATTTTTCATTTGCTGATTGTATTATGGATACAATTTCGCCCTCGACATTCGATTGAATAAATTCAACTTTAAGATCAAGTTCTTTACATTTTTCTTCACATTTTTTTTTTAAGTCTTCATAAGTTATAGAACCATATTGTGATTGTTCTCTTTGGCCTAATAGATTAAGATTTGGACCGTTTAGAAAAAGTATATTTAAACTCATAAGTTATACATAATGAAAAAAACCAAAAAAATCAAAATTATTTTGAATGGAAAGACAAGATCTTTTCAAAAGATAACATCAGTTTATGATTTAATGAGGTCTTTAAAAATATCACCAGACAAAGTCGCCATTGAATTGAATAAAGAAATTATAAATAAGAAAATAATTAAAAGTTTATATTTAAAAAATAAAGATAAGATCGAAATAGTGCATTTTATCGGAGGAGGTTAATGAAGGATCTTTTTAAAATCGCAAATAAAAAATTTAAATCTAGATTAATTGTAGGCACTGGAAAATATAAAAATTTTTCAGAATGTGCAAAAGCAATTAAATATTCAGGTGCCGAAATAGTCACTGTAGCTGTCAGGAGAGTAAATATAGTTGATAAAAAAAAACCCTTACTCATGGATTATATAGATCCAAAAAAAATAACTTACCTTCCAAATACAGCTGGATGCTTTACTTCAGAAGACGCGCTAAGAACTTTACGACTTGCAAGAGAAATAGGTGGCTGGAAATTAGTAAAACTTGAAGTTTTAGGAGATAAAAAAAATTTATTCCCTGACATGATCGAAACTTTGCGATCAACAGAAGTTTTATCAAAGGAAGGATTTAAAGTTATGGTTTATTGCAGTGATGATCCATTAATGGCAAAACGTTTAGAAAATTCAGGTGCGGTCGCAATCATGCCATTAGCAGCTCCCATTGGATCTGGTTTAGGAATTCAAAATTATACAAATATTAAAATAATTAGAAGCCAAACAAAATTACCTGTAATAATTGATGCTGGAATTGGTCAAGCTTCAGATGCTACTATCGCAATGGAATTAGGGTGTGATGGAGTTTTAATAAATACCGCAATTGCCAAAGCGAAGAACCCATTTGAAATGGCAGAAGCTATGAAGTTTGCAGTTATTGCTGGCAGAAAGTCGTTTATTTCTGGAAGAATTTCAAAAACTTTACATGGATCCCCTTCAACAACGAATAGAGGTATTATCTAGGTCTTTTACTTTTATTTTTTCTATAAAATTTTTTCTTTTTAAAATTTTTTGATTTAAAATTTGATTTACCTTTAAGATTTTTTTCAATTTTCTTTTCGATTGATATTTTTTTAAGTTCAACAGTATTTTCAAGTTTCTCTAAAATTTTTTTACTTTTATTTAAAAATTCAATTTTATACTCAGGAACTAATAAAGATGAATCTCCAACAAAATTTATTTTAATTTTATTTTTTTTCTCAATGTAAAGTATATCTTCTTTAAAATTCTCATTGAGGAAATTTTTAATTTTTTCAGATATAGTGATTTGAACTATTTTTGATTTACTTTTAATAGCATTAATCTCAACAGTTTTCATAACTTTCTGAGCGAAAGACTCGTTAGTCAGAGATATATTCCATTGAACGCTACTCTCCCTTAATCTTTGACGTGACATTTCAAGTAACCCAAAGCTACTAATTCTTCCAATTTGAATTCTTGCTCTATCTTTTCTGCACCTTTCCTTTAATCTTCTTTCAACTTGTCTTCGATTACCAAAGCTCATCATATCAATAAAATCAATTATAATTAATCCAGAAAGATCTCTTATTTTTATTTGTCTCGCAATTTCCTCAGCTGCTTCAAGATTAGTATCCAGTGCAGTACTTTCGACATTTTTTTGCTTAATTGATCTACCCGAGTTAACATCAATCGAAACTAAAGCCTCTGTTGGATTAATAACTAAATACCCGCCCGAAGATAATTTAACTTGTGTGTCATAAATATCATTTAATTTAATCTCAATATTTTCCTTAATAAATAATGGAACTTTATCCCTATATTTTTTAATTTTTTTGACATGACTAGGCATTAAAATTTTCATAAAATTTTTTGCTTTTTGATATCCATCATTACCATCTACAATTATATTTTGAGTTTCATCATCGTAAATATCTCTTAAAGTTCTTTTTATTATGTCGCTTTCTTGGTGAATTAATTTTGGTGCAATTGAATTCATTGCATTTTCTTTAATAGTTTCCCAAGACTTAATCAAACTTTGTAGGTCATAACTTATTTCATTTTTACTTTTATTCGATCCAGCAGTTCTTACAATCAAACCCATTTCCTTTGGAATAGTTATTTCGTTAAGAATTGATCTTATTTTTTTTCTTTCACCAGAGTTAAAAATTTTTCTCGAAATTCCACCACCTTTTGGAGTGTTTGGCATTAAGACTATATACTTACCTGCGATAGATATAAAAGTTGAAAGGGCTGCACCTTTTAAACCTCTCTCATCTTTTAATACCTGAACTAATATGACTTGATTTGGTTTTATAACTTCTTGAATCTTATATCTTTTGGAAGGAGCTTTACTTTGTTTAAAATTTTCCTCATTTTGACTTTCTACTTCCGGTTTTTTTTCGACAGCGTCATTATCATTTTTTTCATTATCAATTTCTTCTTTCTCACTTTGCTTTGCTAATTCCTCTCTTACTTTTTTTTCCTCCTCCTTTATTTTTTCTAAATCACTTGAGGGAATTTGGTAGTAATCTGATTGAATGTCATTAAATGATAAAAATCCATGTCTCTCTCTTCCAAAATCAATGAAGGCTGCTTGTAGAGACGGTTCTATTCTGCTTACTTTACCTAAATAAATATTATTTTTTATGAGAGTATTTTTTATACCTTCATATTCATAGTCTTCAATATTTCCGTTTTCTTTAAGAACAACGCGTGTTTCATCCGGATGCGAAGCATCAATGTATAAATTTTTTTCCATAGTATTAGTGTTAAATTTTTCATTTTTTTTTAAATTCTGATGCCTTATCTTTAACAAATTCATGAATTAAATGAAACTAAAATGAGCAAGTATTTTAAAAAAACATTAACAATTTTTCTCTCATCAATTTTACTATTGTTGATTGTAACAGTTTCAATATTGTGGGGTTTTTCTAATGATTTACCTGATTATAAATTCTTAAAAAATTATAAAGCACCAGTCTCTAGCAAAGTTTACTCAGGAGATGGTGATTTAATTCAAGATTTTTCATCAGAAAAAAGAATTTTCATTCCTTATAATTCAATTCCACAAAAAGTTATAAATGCATTTCTTTCAGCTGAGGATAAAAATTTCTTTGATCATCCTGGTGTAGATGCAAAGGGAGTTTTAAGAGCGGTAATTAAGAATTTTTCAAATATAATAAATTCAAGAAGACTAGAGGGCGCTTCAACAATTACCCAACAAGTAGCAAAGAATTTTTTATTATCAAACGAAGTTAGTTTAAATAGAAAAATTAAAGAAGCCATACTAGCATTTAGAATAGAAAGAAGTTTAAGTAAAGAAAGAATTCTTGAACTTTATCTAAATCAAATTTATTTAGGTCAGGGAACTTATGGTATTGCATCTGCAAGTTTAGAATATTTTGATAAATCAGTTGATGAGCTTCAATATGTAGAGGTAGCTTTATTAGCCGCTTTACCAAAAGCACCAAGTAGATACAATCCTTACAAAAATAAAAAACTTGCCAAATTTAGAAGAGATCTAGTTTTAAAGAATTTGCTTGATAATAATTTTATAAATAAAAAAAAGTATGAAGAATTAAAAAATTCGAATATTAAGTTAAAGAAAAGAGAGAAAGTTTTTTTAGAAGATTCTAGATATTATGTTGAGGAAATTCGAAAAAATACAATTAAACAGTTAGGCTACGACAAAGTTTATAAAGAGGGATTAAATATTAAAACGCCTCTTAATCTAGAACTTCAAAAATTAGCAACAATTTCGTTACGTGAAGGGATAGAAAAATATGATAGAAGAAAAGGATGGAGGGGACCAATTCAAAATATAAATCTTAGTATAAAAGATTGGCCCAGCAAGATAAAATTAAAAAAACTTGAAAAAACTCTAAATTGGAAAATTGCAAGAGTTACGAAAATTGGTATTTCAAATTTTGAAATAGTAACTTCAGATGGTGATGCAGGTTATATTACAAACGAAAATATTAAATGGACGAGAAAAAAAAATACTTCTTTTGATGAAGGGGATATTATTTATGTAAAAAAAAAAGAAGGGTCTAATGAATACATTTTAAAACAGCTTCCTACTGCAAATGGAGCAATCGTAGTAATGGACCCTTACAATGGAAGAGTCTTAGCTTTAAGTGGCGGCTTTAGTTTTAATCAAAGTGAATTTAATAGAGCAACTCAAGCGCAAAGACAGCCAGGATCTGCATTTAAACCTTTTGTTTATGCTGCTGCTTTAGAAAATGGCTACTCTCCGTCAACACTAGTTTTAGATGCACCTTTAGTTTTAGCCCAAGGGACAGATTTAAAGATGTGGAAACCTGAAAATTATGGAAAGAAATTTTATGGGCCGTCAACTTTAAGAATGGGTCTTGAGAAATCAAGAAATCTTATGACTGTAAGAATTTCTCAGGACTTGGGTCTAAAAAAGATCACTAAAATTTCAAAAGAGCTAGGTATTTATGAAAATCCAGATGAACTACTTTCAATTTCTTTAGGATCTGCTGAGACTACTTTACTAAAATTAACAAGTGCATACTGCTCATTTGTTAACGGAGGAAAATTAATTGAACCAAAACTAATTGACAGAATTCAAGACAGTGAGGGAAACACAATATTTAAAACTGAAGAAAGAAAATGTAAAAATTGCGAGGATGTATCAATACAAAGCAATGACGTACCTGAAATTAAAGATGACTCCAGACAAATTTTCTCTCCACAGACTGCATATCAAATTACATCAATTTTAGAGGGAGCAACTAAAACTGGGACAGCAAAAAAATTAAGAGATTTAAAAATGGATCTTGCCGGTAAAACTGGAACAACAAACAAAAATACAGATACCTGGTTTATAGGTTTTACATCAGATTTAGTAATAGGTGTTTATGTAGGTTATGATGAACCAAAATCACTTGGAAAATTTGAAACTGGAGCCAAAACAGCAATGCCAATATTCAAAAGTTTTATAAAATCAGCTTTAAAAAAAGAAAATACGAGACCATTTAAAGTACCTGAAAACATTACTATGATGGTTGTTGATTCTAAAACTGGAAAAAAAGTAAGCTTTGCTTCTAAAAAAACATTAATAGAGTCTTTTAAGAGCAATAAAGTTCTAGAAAAAACTAATATTTCGAAAAAAATTAATAATAGATTTAACAATAATAATATATTAAGGTTTTATTAATGAGTGAAGAATTCTTTCAAAATGTGACCGAAGTCAACAAAGTTAATCAAAGAATAAAGGAGTATCTTTGAAAAGCACGATTTTGAAAAAAAAATAAAAAATTACAATAACTTAATTTTATCCGAAAATTTCTGGAAGAATAAATCTGAAGCTCAAAAAGTTCTTAAAGAAAAAAAATTTCATGAAACTTTAATAAATTCTTATACAGAAACTACCAAATATTTAAAAGAGTTAGAGGAATTTTATAATCTAGCTTTAGAGGAAAATAATAAGAACTTAATTCAAGAAACATTAGAAAATATTAAAAACCTTAAAAATACAGTTAAGAAAAATGAGATTAAATGTTTTCTTTCAAAAGAAACTGATAGTAATGATTGTTTTTTAGAAATTCATGCTGGTGCAGGAGGAACAGAAAGTCAAGACTGGGCAGAGATGCTTAGAAGAATGTATATGAAATGGGCTCAGTCAAAAGAATTTAAAAACCATATTATTAGTGAACATAAAGGTGATGAAGCAGGTCTCAAATCATCAACAATAAAAATATCTGGCGATTATGTTTTTGGATGGCTCAAAACAGAGTCTGGAATTCATAGATTAGTAAGAATATCGCCTTTTGACTCCGGTGCTAGAAGACATACAAGTTTTGCAAGTGTTTGGGTTTATCCTGTAGTTGATGAGAACATTGATGTTGAAATTTTAGAAAAAGATCTAAGAATTGATACATACAGATCTAGTGGAGCGGGTGGACAGCACGTAAATACTACTGACAGCGCAGTCAGGATTACGCATCTTCCAACGAAAATAGTCGTGCAGTGTCAAAATGAAAGATCTCAGCATAAAAATAAAGAAACTTGTATGCAAATGCTTAAAGCAAGATTATATAATTTTGAATTGGAAAAGAGAGAAAAAGAAAACGAAAACAAACAAGACTCTAAAAAAGACATAGGGTGGGGTCATCAAATAAGATCATATGTCTTGCACCCATATCGATTAGTTAAAGACAATAGGACAAATCATGAATCAAGTGATCCACAAAAGATATTAGACGGAGATATAGATAGCTTTTTAGAAAATTCTCTATTTAAACTAGATGCTTAAAAAACTTTCTCAAATATTACTTATTATAATTTTCTTAATAATTTCGTTTTGTGTTTATCTAAGTGTTTATGGAATAAATACTGATAAGCTTAATGGAATTATCAATGAGAAAATCTCACAGAGAGATAGTAATTTTGATATTCAATTAAATAAGATCAAGATTTTTTTAGATATAAGAAGTTTTAAATTAGAGGCTAAAACAAAAAATCCAATCATATTCTATAAAAAAAATAAAATAGAGTTACAAAGTATAATTACTGCTTTACCTTTGATATCTATTTTTACTCAAGAAGCAAAAATAGAAAATCTAAAATTTATTACTAAAAAAAATAAGGTAAAAGATTTAATTGAGTTTGGCAGAGGCTTTCAAAATACTCCTCAATTATTCATTTTGAAAAAGATGGTGAAATCTGGAGATATTTCTATAGAAGCTAAGATAAATTTTTCTGAAGACGGCAGCATCTTAAAAGATTATGTTATAGACGGTGATCTTGAAAATGTTAATTTAAGGTTGCTAAATAAAGATATTATTGAGAATATTAAATTTGGTTTCATCTTAAAAAATAATGATTACGTCATTTACAATGCCTCATCATTTTATCAGGATATAAAATTTAAATCAGACGAAATTCGAATAAAAGAAAAAGACAACACCTTTTTATTTAACGGTAATATTTCCACATCAAAAGATGATCTTAGTCTTAAAATGATATCAAAAATATTCCAATTAGATTTTGAGAGTATTAAAAATGATAAAATTGTATTTTCTTCAAACAATAAGTTTTCTTTTGAGTTAAGTAAAAAGTTTAAATTTTCAAATATGAAAGTAAATTCAAAATTTAATATAGAAAGCTTGGAATACCCGAACCCTAGCTTAGAGGAATTTTTTCCAGGTTACAAAAATGGAGTTAAATTTGAAAATAATGTTGTAAATTTAGATTATCAAAATGGAAATTATAAAATATCAGGAGATAGTAAATTAAATATTAATGAAGATATAGATAGCCTTAGTTATTCAATTGAGAAGAAAAAAGATAAAATTTTTTTTAAAACAGATTTTGAGGTTAAAAGTAATGCATTAAACCTTGAACTTTTGAACTATACAAAAAAAAAAGATGTTAAAAGTAATCTTATTGTAGAAGGAGTTGTAAATAAGAATAATTCAGTCTTTTTAAATAAAATAAACTTCGCTGAATCTAAAAATTTAATTAAAATTAAAAATATCAATTTAAATTCAAAAAAAAAATTAAAGAGGATTGATCAAATTGATATTGATCTTGTAAACAATAATAATCAAATTAGTCAATTAAATATTAAAAGAAAAAAAAGTAATTATTCAATTAATAGCAAAATATTTGACGGAACAAAAATCCTTGATAGAATATTATTTTCAAAGAGTGACAGAAACTTTTTTGATGTTTTTGAAAAATTAAAATCTAAAATTACAATAAATTTTAATACGATTTATATTACAAATGAGGATTATTTAACTAATTTCAAAGCAGATATGATTGTTAATAATAATCAAATTAAAGATTTAATTCTATCCTCACGATTTGCAACTAAAGAAGATTTAAAACTTTCAATAAAAACAAATTCAAACAATGAAAAGATAACAGACTTATTTGCTGGTAATGCAAAACCTTTGGTAAAAAAATATGATTTTATAAAAGGTTTTGAGGGTGGTTATTTAAAGTTTGACTCTATTGAAAAAAATAAAGTCTCAAATTCAAATTTGAAAATCTTTGATTTTAAATTAAAAGAAGTACCAGCATTAACAAAATTACTTACCCTTGCTTCTTTACAAGGAATTGCCGATCTTTTGACTGGAGAGGGAATAAGGTTTAATGAATTTGAAATGATCTTTAACAACAAAGCTGGTCTCATGACAATTGAGGAAATCTATTCTTTAGGACCATCAATATCAATATTGATGGATGGGTACATTCAAAAAGATGATTTAGTCAGTTTAAGAGGAACTTTAGTTCCTGCAACTACCGTAAATAAAGTTATAGGTTCAATTCCATTAATTGGAGATATACTTGTTGGCAAAAAGGCAGGGGAGGGCGTTTTTGGAGTTAGTTTTAAGATTAAAGGCTATCCGGATGATTTGAAAACAACGGTAAATCCCATTAAAACTTTAACTCCAAGATTTATTACGAGAACGTTAGAGAAAATAAAAAAATCTAGCCAATAATTTTTATTAAAACGTGATTTTTCTTACCATGAGAAAGTTTTAAAACGTCATCTTCAAAGTCAGAAACATTAATTGATAAATTTTCATCAGTAACTGTAGAGTTATTTATTTTTAAACCAGAATTTTTTATTGTTCTTCTAATCTCACTTTTTGAACTAAACAAATTAGTTTTGATAGAGAGATCAATTATATTTAAACCATTATTAATTTGATCTTTTTTAATTTTTATTACTGGTAACTCATCTCCTGAGCCACCCGCGAATGTTTTTTTTGCTGTCTCTGAAGCTTTGACTGCAGCTGCTTCACCATGCAAAAGAGTAGTAGTCTCATTTGCTAAGAGAGTTTTTAAATCATTGATGTTTTTATCTTTTATACTTTCAATTTCAGAAACATCCTTATCTGTAAACATCTTCAAAAATTTAACAACATCTCTATCATCTGTATTTCTCCAAAATTGCCAGTAGTCATAAGATGACAAGAGTTTTTTATCTAACCAGACAGCTCCCTTTTCAGTTTTCCCCATTTTTGCTCCAGATGCCAAAGTAATTAATGGTGTTGTTAAACCATAAACTTGCTTACTTGAATATCTTTTTACTAATTCAACACCATTAACGATATTACCCCATTGATCAGAACCACCAATTTGCATTAAACAATTTTTTGTTTTGTTAAGTTCTAAAAAATCATATGCTTGCAGTATCATATAATTAAATTCCATGTAGCTTAAAGACTGCTCTCTCTCTAATCTCAGTTTGACACTATCAAAACTTAGCATTTTATTAATGGTGAAATGTTTTCCAATTTCTCTTAAAAATTTTATATAATTTAGTTTTCCAAGCCATTTATAATTATTTACGTAAATAGGACGAGTTTTAGAATTTTTGCTATCAAGAAATATTGAAAAGACTTTTTTAATATTTTTTATGTTTTTTTCGATCTCTTTTTCTGTAAGAATTTTTCTCGTTTCTTCTTTTCCTGAAGGGTCACCTATTCTTGTAGTACCCCCTCCAAGTAATATAATTGGCTGGTGTCCATGTTTTTGCAACAACCTTAAACACATAATTTGAAGCAAACTTCCAACGTGTAAACTTTGGGCAGTACAATCGAAACCAATATAAGCCCTTATTTTTTTTTTATCCATTAATCCACTAAGGGAGTCTAAATTAGTACATTGATTAAAATATTCTCTTTCATTAAACTCTTTAAGGAATGAATTTTTCATTTTTTTATAAAATTAGTCAGTTTCAATATACCTATATTAACTTAATTAAAAAATAAATATTATGTCTAAAAATTACTATAGTCTTGGGTTAATGAGTGGTACATCAGGAGATGGAGTTGATGCATCTTTAATAAATTCTGATGGGGACACAAATTATAAAGTAGAAATTAACAAGTATTTTGAATATGAAAATAACTTTAGTCAAAAAATACACTCACTCAAAGAAAAAATTAATACAGTCACTGATCTTGATACATATTCCACTGAGATTAAATCTTTGGAGAAAGAATTAACTATTTTTCACTCAAAAGTAGTAATAGACACAGTTAAAAGCACAAAGAAGAAAATTGATTTTGTTGGTTTTCATGGCCAAACAATATTTCACGATCCAACTAAAAAAATCTCTAAACAAATAGGAGATGGTAAACTCTTATCTCAACTAACACAGACAACTGTTGTTTACAATTTTAGACAAAAGGATATTCAAAACGGTGGTGAGGGAGCACCATTAGCTCCTATATTTCATAAGGCATTAGTAAAACAAAATAAAATTGAATTACCTGTATGTATATTAAACATTGGTGGAATTTCTAATGTTACAATAATTGAGGATTATGAACAAAATAATCTAAAGAGTAGAGATTTAGGACCAGGAAATTGCTTAATTGATGCATGGGTCAGAAAAAACAAAAAGGGAAATTTTGACAAAGATGGCGCTTATGCAGCAATGGGCAAAACAAATGATTTGATGTTAAACCAAGCTCTAGATAATTTTGATAATAGACCTGATAAGAATAGACTTTCCTTTGACACTAAAGATTTTGACATAAACTTTTTAAGAGGTGTAAGTTTTGAAGATGGTGCTGCAACTTTAACAGAATTATCTGGGACAATAATCGGAGGTGGTTTATTTTCTATGTTAAGTGAAAAAATAAAAAAGTCATGTAAAGTTTTGGTATCAGGAGGTGGAAGAAAGAATAAATCTTTAATTCAAAATATAAAGTCTAGAATATCAGAAAACCTGTTAATTGTACCAATAGATGATTTTGGAGTAGATGGGGATTATGTAGAGTCTCAAGCCTTCGCATTTTTAGCGATTAGAAGTTTCTTAGAGTTGCCAATATCATTTCCTGATACTACAGGATGTAAAAGTCCCACCACAGGTGGCGAAGTTGTTAAAAATTTTTAGTAAAGAGCGGACTCTTTTTTAATATATTTATCTAAAACCTTTTTTAAATTCTTTTCAGATTTTGTAAAAAAATGATTTGCATCAGGCACAGACTCAAACTCAACTTTAATTCCTTTTTGAGATGCGAGCCTTTTATCAAGTTCATTAATATATTCTTTAGGCACCAGCTCATCTTTTTTTCCATAAACCATTAGCCCTGACGTAGGACATGGAGATAAAAAGGAAAAATCATAAACGTTAGGTTGTGGGGATATAGATATAAATCTATTGATTTCAGGACGTCTCATTAGTAATTGCATAGAGATTAAAGATCCAAAAGAAAAACCAGCAACCCAACATTGAGAATTATCAAAATTCTCCCTCTCTAACCAATCAAGTGCAGCTGCAGCATCAGCTAATTCACCTTGACCATTATCAAACTCTCCATCGCTTTTGCCCACTCCTCTAAAATTTACTCTACAAACTGAAAAACCGTTATCCATAAAAGCATGAAAAGTATCTACAACAACTTTATTATTCATCGTTCCACCGTATTGCGGATGAGGTTGAAGAACTAAAGCTATTGGAGATGTAATTTTCTGACTTTTAAAATATTTTGCCTCTAATCTTCCTGCAGGTCCAGGTATGAAGATTTCTAAAATTTTATTTTCCATGTTTGTTAATGATTATTATTCTCACTAAAAAACTTTATTTATCATATTGCAGTGTCAATTTGCGAGTCTTTTTCTTTAGTGTAATCTTGACTATTTTAGTCGGGTATATATATAAGTCCCATAAATTGCGGATTATGAAGCTTAATACTAAATCACGATATGCTGTAATGGCACTTGCTGACATGGCAAGGTTTGACGGGAAAAACCCAGTTAGCTTAAGAGATATATCTCTTAGACAAAGTATATCTTTACTTTATTTAGAACAAATTTTTTTAAGATTAAAAAAAAATAATATTGTTAAAAGTGTGAGAGGCACGAATGGTGGTTATATTATATCTAAAAATATTAACGACCTGAAAATTTCAGATATTTTTTATGCTTTGGATGAAAAAGTCAAAACAGTTGGATGTAAGAAAGAATCAAAAAAAGGTTGCAATGGAAAATCTTCAAAATGCCTAACTCACAACTTGTGGGATGAACTTGACTTACATATTAACTCATTTTTTGAGAATAAAAAATTGGGTGATTTAGTAAAGAGAAAAGAAAGCAGAAATTAATGAGAGAAAAAGAACTCGAAAAATTAAAGGATTATAAATACGGATTTTCAACTGATATTGAAAACTTTAAAGCTCCCAAAGGCTTAAATGAAGATGTAATTAAATTTATATCAAATATCAAAAAAGAACCTAAGTGGTTGTTAGACTGGAGATTAAAAGCTTACAATAGAGTAAAAGTTTTAAAAGAACCAAACTGGCAGAAACCAAAATATCCTAAGATTGATTATCAAGACTTATATTATTACTCTGCGCCTAAAAGTTTTAAAGAAAAACCAAAAAGTTTAGATGAATTAGATCCAAAACTTATTGAGACTTACAACAAGCTTGGTATTCCGCTGAACGAACAGAAAAGATTAAATGGTATAGCTGTTGATGCAGTGTTTGACTCCGTTTCTGTAGCTACGACTTTTAAAGATACATTAACTGAGAAAGGAATTATTTTTTGTTCTATCTCTGAAGCAATTCAGAAACATCCTGATTTAGTAAAAAAATATTTAGGTTCTGTAATACCCATAACAGATCATTACTTTGCAACATTAAACTCTGCAGTTTTCACCGATGGGTCATTTGTTTATATCCCACCAGGTGTGAGATGCCCGATGGAGCTTTCAACATATTTTAGAATTAATGCTTCTGACACAGGTCAGTTCGAGAGAACTCTTATAATTGCGGACAAAGGAAGTTACGTAAGTTATTTAGAAGGATGTACCGCGCCGATGAGAGATGAAAATCAGTTACACGCTGCAAATGTTGAATTGATTGCATTAGATGATGCAGAAATAAAATATTCAACTGTTCAAAATTGGTATCCCGGAGATAAAGATGGAAAAGGTGGAATTTATAATTTTGTAACCAAAAGAGGTCTATGCAAGGGAAAAAATTCTAAAATTTCTTGGACACAAGTTGAAACTGGGTCAGCTATAACTTGGAAATATCCGAGTTGTATATTGCAAGGGGACAACTCAGTTGGTGAATTTTATTCAATAGCAATTACAAACAATCATCAAAAAGCTGACACAGGAACTAAGATGATTCATTTAGGAAAAAATACAAAAAGTAAGATTATATCAAAAGGTATAAGTGCAGGTTTTTCTGACATGACTTACAGGGGGCTAGTTGATATTTCACCTAAATCATCAAACTCTAGCAATTATACTCAGTGCGATTCATTGCTAATGGGAAATAAATGTGGTGCACATACAATTCCTTACATTAAAAATAAAAACTCTAATTCTAATATTGCACATGAAGCAACAACCTCAAAAATAAGCGATGAACAATTGCATTATTGCCAACAAAGAGGTTTAAATTCAGAGGAAGCAGTAAGTTTGATTGTAAATGGTTTTTGTAAAGAAGTTCTCCAGCAGTTGCCAATGGAATTTGCAGTAGAAGCTCAAAAACTTGTTGGTATTAGCTTAGAGGGGAGTGTTGGTTAATGTTAAAGATCAATAACCTTAATGCAAAAATTGAAGATAAATCAATTTTAAATGGTTTCTCTCTTGAAATTAAACCTGGAGAAGTTCATGCAATAATGGGTCCTAATGGATCAGGAAAAAGTACTCTATCTAATATTTTGTCTGGAAAAAAAGGGTATGACGTAACAGGGGATGTTTTATTTGAAAATAAAAATTTATTTGATCTTGAGACAGAGGAAAGAGCTCATAAAGGAATATTTTTAGCTTTTCAATATCCTCTTGAAATTCCGGGAGTAAATACAAACATCTTTTTAAAAACTTCTTTAAACGCTATTAAAAAAGCGCGTGGTGAAAAAGAGTTAGACGCATTAGAGTTTCTCAAGCTAGTAAAAGAAAAAGCCAAAAATCTTAAATTTGATGAAGATAAACTTAGCAGACAATTAAATGTTGGTTTTTCAGGTGGAGAAAAGAAGAAGAATGAAATTTTACAAATGTCTATCTTAGAACCAAAATTATCAATTTTAGATGAAACAGATTCAGGATTAGATATTGATGCATTAAAAATTGTTGCAGATGGAGTTAATTCATTAAGAAAAAAAGATAATTCTTTTTTAATCATTACCCACTACCAAAGATTACTTAATTATATAAAACCTGATTTTGTTCATGTTTTAATGAATGGAAAAGTAGTTAAATCAGGAGGGCCAGAGTTAGCGCTTGAGTTAGAAAAGAAAGGTTATGAAAACATAAACTAATGGAAAATTTTAAAACAGACTTTGCGAAAATGTTAAAAAATAACAATTTATCTGAAAAGGAAATTGCTTTCAAAAATTTTAACGCAAAAGAATTCTCAAGCCATGGATTCCCAAATAGGAAAGACGAGGATTGGAAATTTTCAGATATCAATCAAATTATTAAAAAAGAAATCGGAGAATTAAATTTTTACACTGAACAATTAAAGAAAGGTGAGATAGATAAAGATATTTTACTAAATGAAATAGAACATAACAAATTGATTTTTATAAATGGTCAATTAGTACAGATTGACTTTAATTATGAGGATAAAGGTAAAGTAGAGTTTTTAGATAATCAAAATAATATAGATGAACAGTTAGCAGATAATTCTTTAATAAATTTGAATAATGCCTTATCAAATAAAAGTTATAAATTATTAGTTAAAAAAAATTACCAAATAAAAAAACCTCTTATTATTTACCACACAACTAAAAGTGAATTAACATCGCAAAATATAAATTTAAAAATTAATTTTGAGTTAGAGGAAAATAGTTCTTTAAAATTAATTGACCTTGTTAAGGACAAAGGTAATAAAAATTTTATTAATATTTTTTACAATTTTTCTTTAGAAAAAAATTCAATTTTAAAAAATTACAAAATTGATCAGTTTGAAAATGATAATATTAGATATATGTTTAATAACATTAAACAATCTTCCAATAGTGTTTCAGAAACATTTTATTTGTCTAAAGGTTCAACTTTTTCCAAAAATGAGATCTTTTGTGACTTAAAAGGAGAACACTCTTCAGCTTTTGTAAATGGAATATTTTCACTTAATAAAAGCAAACACCACGAGATTAAAGCAAAAATTAATCATTTAGTTGAGAATACAAAAAGCTATCAGTTAGTGAAAAGTGTTTTAGAAAATAAATCAAGATCAGCCTATCAAGGAAAAATATATGTAGACTCGAAAGCACAAAAAACAGATGGCTATCAATTAAGTAAAGCTATATTGGTTGATGAAACAACAGAATTTAATGCAAAACCTGAGTTAGAAATTTACGCAGATGATGTAAAATGTTCACATGGATCTGCTTCTGGAAGTTTAGACGAAAATTCAATATTTTATTTGATGTCTAGGGGCCTAAGTTACAAAGAGGCAAGAGAATTATTAATCAACGGTTTCCTTGTGGAAGTAATCAATCAAATAACAGATGAACCTATTAAAAAACTTATAAAAAATTTATATGGATTAAAAAATGAATATTAAAGATATTAAAAAAGAATTTCCGATATTCGATAATAAAGTTCATAATAACGATCTGGTTTATCTGGATAGTGCTAATTCATCTCAAAAACCAAAAGTTGTTGTAGATAGAATTTATGATTTTTATACTAAAGAATTTTCAAATGTGGGTCGTAGCGTTCATTACTTAGCTGTGGCAGCAACAAATTTATACGAAAATACAAGAGTTTTAGTACAGAAATACATTAATGCAAAAGATCCAAACGAGATAGTTTTCACAAAAGGTGCGACTGAGGCAATAAATTTAGTAGCAAATACTTTCGGTCAAAAATATTTAAAAGAAGGTGATGAAATTTTAATTACAGAATTAGAACACCATTCAAACTATGTTCCTTGGCATTATTTAAGAAAATCAAAAGGTGTTAAGATTAATTTTGCAGATGTAGATGAGAACGGTGATATTAGTATTGAAAGTATTGAAAAGAAAATTACACCTAAAACAAAAATTTTGGCTATCACTCATCTATCTAATGTTACAGGCGCAATTCTTCCTATTAAAGAAATTATTCAATTAGCGCATTCAAAGAATATTCCGGTTCTTGTTGATGGTTGTCAGGGAGCTCCACATTTAAAATTAGATATGCAAGATCTTGATTGTGATTTTTACGCAATATCCTGCCATAAAATGTATGGACCTACTGGTCTTGGTGTTTTGTATGCTAAAAAGAAATGGCTAGAAGAGTTACCACCTTACCAAGGCGGTGGGGGAATGATTGGTGAAGTAAAAAAAGAAGGAATTACTTTTGGAGATCTTCCTAATAAATATGAAGCAGGTACAATGGCAACTGCACAAGTGATCGCTTTCGGTGAGTCAATTAATTTTATAAACAAACTTGGTATAGAAAAAATTGAAGAACATGAGAGAGAATTGACAAAATACGGTGAAGAAATTTTAAGAAAAAATAATTCTGTCAAACTAATTGGGAGTCCAAAAAACAAAGGGTCAGTTTTATCATTCACTTTAGATGGAGTTCATCCACATGATATAGCAACAATACTTGATGAAGATGGTGTTGCAATAAGAGCTGGACACCATTGTTGTCAAATCCTTCATGAAAAATTAGGACTAGCAGCTACAGCTAGAGCATCTTTAGGTGTTTACAATACCAAAGATGATCTCGATCAATTAAACAGCTCAATTAACAAATGTATAAAAATATTTAATTCATAATGGACTTAAAAGATTTATATCAAGAGATAATTCTAGATCATGGAAAAAATCCTAGGAATTTAGGAAAGTTTGAAAATTTTAATAAAGACGCTAAAGGACATAATCCTTTGTGTGGAGATAAAGTTCATGTTTACCTTAAAGTTGATGAAAATAAAAAAATTTCTGATATTAAATTTGAAGGTCATGGATGTGCTATATCGATGGCTTCAGCTTCAATAATGACAGAATTGATGAAAGATAAAGATGAAAAAGATGTAAATGAATTAATTGAAGACTTTTTAAAAATGATAAAAGATAATCCTGATCTCAAGTCAAATTTGATAAGTGAAGATGATAAAACTAAACTTATGTCACTATCAGGTGTAAAAAAGTATCCAATGAGAGTTAAGTGCGCTACATTACCATGGCATACTTTAATTTCAGCAATGACAAATAAACCTGGAGAAGTAAATACTGAAAAGGAAGATTAAATGGAATTAAAAGATAAAGTTATAGCAGAAATAAAGAAAATCTATGATCCTGAAATACCTGTAAATATTTATGATTTAGGTTTAATATACGATGTCAAAGTTAATCAAGAAAATGTTGTAGAAATTAAAATGACACTTACTACTCCAAATTGTCCAGTTGCAGAAAGTTTACCAAAAGAAGTAGAAGACAGCGTTAAAGGTATTAAGGAAGTAAAGGATGCAAAATTAGAATTAGTTTGGGAGCCGCCATGGGATAAATCAATGATGTCAGAGGCTGCTAAATTGGAGTTAAATTTATGAGTCAGATAATTAAACTTAGTGATAAAGCTGCAGATAGAATAAAGTCAATTTTATCAAATGACAAAACATCCTTAGGAGTGAGAATTGGTGTTAAGAGCGGAGGATGTGCCGGGATGTCATATGTAATGGAGTATGCAAAATCTCAAAACCCAAATGATGAATTGATTGAGGAAAAAGGTGTCAAAGTATTTATAGATCCTGGTGCTGTAATGTATTTGTTAGGTACAACAATGGACTTTAAAGAAGAGGAGTTTTCGTCCTCTTTTGTATTCAATAATCCTAATGAAACCGAGCGTTGTGGATGTGGAGAGTCCTTTAAAGTTTAAGTCCCATTTTGAGCATATCTGCATTGCACAAAATGCATATCTATAGTATTATCCTATTAATGAATCTTTTTGAATTTAAAAACTTGCTAAATTCAGAGGACAAAAAAGAAAAGAGAAAGTCTTTTTTTAGAACTCTGATTAAATCTGTTGAAGCAGGTGCAAACGGGACACAAGATTACGTTGTAAAGAAAGGTCCCAATAAAGATAAAATTGCATCTACTGATCAGTAATTAGCAACTGTAATACATATCGAACTCTATAGGGTGTGGTGTGTGTTCGAAATTGTGTATCTCTTCAAATTTTAATGCAATGTAAGCATCAATTTGGTCATCAGTAAATACGTTACCTTGTTTTAAGAAATCTCTATCTTTATCTAAACTCTCCATTGCTTCTCTTAAAGAGCCGCAAACTGTTGGAATTTTTTTAACTTCAGACTCAGATAATGCGTAAAGATCTTTATCAAAAGATTTACCTGGATCAATTTTGTTTTTAATTCCATCAAGTCCAGCCATTAACATTGCCGCAAACGTTAAATAAGGATTTCCGGCAGCATCACCAAATCTTACTTCACATCTTGCTGCTTTTTTACTTAATGTAATTGGTATTCTGCATGACGCAGATCTGTTTCTTGCTGAGTAAGCCAATAAAACAGGAGCTTCAAAACCTGGAATTAGTCTTTTGTAGCTGTTAGTAGTCGCGTTAGAAAATGCATTAATAGCTTTCGCATGTTTTAAAATTCCACCAATATAATTTAAAGCTAAATCTGATAGACCAGCATATTTATCACCGGAGAATAATGCTTTATCACCTTTCCAAATTGATTGGTGTACGTGCATACCAGAACCGTTATCACCTTTAACTGGTTTAGGCATAAATGTTGCTGTTTTTCCAAAAGAGTGAGAAACCATGTGAACTGCATATTTGTAAAGTTGTAAGTTATCTGCTTGATCTACCAATGTACCAAAGTAAATTCCTAATTCATGTTGACTAGGTGCTACTTCGTGGTGATGTTTTTCAACTTTAATACCCATGTCTCTCATAGCTTTTAAATATTCGCCTCTCATGTCTTGAGCACTATCAACTGGTGGAACTGGGAAATATCCACCCTTTATTCCTGGTCTATGTCCCATATTGCCATTTGGATAATCTTTACCTGTGTTATAAGGGCCTTCAGAACTATCAATTTTAAAACCTGTTTCGTTCATATCATTTTTATATTTGACATCATCAAACACAAAGAATTCTGCCTCAGGTCCAAAAAATGCTTTATCACCGATACCTGATTGTTTTAAATAAGCTTCAGCCTTTTTTGCTGTACCTCTTGGATCTCTCTCATAAGGATCTTTTTTTATCGCATCTAAGATATCACAAAAAATATTTAGAGTATTATGAGAAGTGAAAGGGTCAACAACAGTTCGGCTTAAGTCAGGTTTTAATATCATATCTGACTCATTAATTGCCTTCCAACCAGCAATTGATGAACCATCGAAAAATATACCTTCATTCAGCATATCGCCATCAACGATTTTAGCATCCATTGTTACGTGTTGAAGCTTCCCTCTAGGGTCGGTAAACCTTAAATCAACGTATTCGATTTCTTTATCTTTGATAGTTTTTAATACATTGCTTGAACTCATAATTCTCCTTTAATTGCATGGATTACTATCAAAAAATAATATATTTTGATCTCGTTTTTAATTAATATCTCCTATGCAATTTACACATAGGATTAAACAAGAAATATTAGATTTTTGCAATCAATCAAAGGTTGAATATGAACGAAATCATTAACAAAGAACCAGTGCAAAGGGTAATTAAAGCATTAGAAAAGTTTGATAAAAATATACAAATCCAGATCCTTAAAGATACTGCCAGAACAGCAAAAGATGCAGCTAACGCATTAAATTGTGAAGAGGGTGCTATTGTTAAAAGTTTAGTCTTTAAAGCAGAAACAAGATTTTTAATTTGCTTGGTATCTGGCGACAATAGATGTTCTTTAAATAAACTTAAAAAGGTTATTTCAAAAAAAGATGTTTCAATGGCAAGCGCAGACGATGTTAAAGCTCAAACTGGATTTACTATTGGTGGTGTTTCACCGGTTGGTCATTTAAATGAATTAAATATAATTATTGATAGAACACTTGAAAGATTTCAAATTGTGTATGCTGCAGCAGGACATCCTAGTAGTATATTCAAAATAGATATTTCAAAATTAAAAGACCTAACAAAGGGAAGGGTTGAGGATATTACCGAATGAGACAGCCTACTATAACAGATTACTCATTATTAGTTTTTTTAGCAGTGATTTGGGCCTCTGCTTTTTTTAACATTAAATTAGCGACAGACTCATTTGGCCCTATAACCATAGCATTTATTAGAGTTTTATTAGGATCACTACCTTTAATAATTTTATGCGTATATAAAAATATTAAAATTGAAGTTTTTTCAAAAGACTGGCCATGGTTTGCAGCGATTGGTTTTGTAAACTTAGTTTTCCCCTTTTTTTTAATCGCCTATGGCGTCAAAAATGTTCAAAGTAATTTAGCTGCAATATTAATGTCTACTTCCCCATTAACATCAACACTACTAGCTCATTTTTTTATCAAAAATGAAAAAATAAATTTACTTAAGGTAATTGGAGTTTCAATTGGTTTTACAGGAATTGTTTATTTATTTTCAGATAACTTTTTGATTAATGAAAATAATCTATTTTCAGCTCTATGTATTTTAATTGGTTCTTTAGGATATGTAATTGGAGGGATTTTAACACTTAAGATTAGTAATAAAAAAAATGAGAACGTTACCGCATCGATCTTGATTTGGGCAACAATAATTTTATTGCCAATATGTTTTTATTTTGAAAAACCATGGAACTATAGTCCATCATTGATATCAGTGATTTCAATTACCTATTTAGGAATTATAGCCACTGGCTTGGCTTGGGTTCTAAGATTTAAAGTTTTAAAAGATAATGGTTTGGTTTTTCAGTCTCAGGTAGCTTATTTAATTCCAATTTTTGGGGTAATTTTAGGTTATGTTTTTTTAGACGAACTAATCACATTTAAAGTATTAGTGGCACTCATTGCAATTATAATAGGGATATATTTTGTCAAAAAATCTACTTCTTCGAAGAAGATTTTAAGTCAAAAAAATATCTAATATTTGCAGATAATTTTA
>CACOXX010000012.1 GCA_902631265.1 uncultured Pelagibacteraceae bacterium
TAAATCAAATTCAACTATTTCAATTCTTGATGAAAACGATCTTGGGTCAAGATCGAGTGTATCTGTGTCTGCTAAAATCTCGAATGACTCATTAAAAAAAATAACTCTATCAAGATTTTGAAATAAAAATCTTGTAGACAATAAAAATTTTTTTACCTCGTTTTTTTCAAATTCAATATTTAGTCTATTAAGATTATTGATTGTATTATTTATAACTTCAATTTGGAGAGATGTTTTTTTTTTTATTAAGTTTGGCTGAACATAATTTAGGTAGATTATGGTCAACGTACCAATAAATATAAAGATTAAAAGATTGATGAATAAAAATTTTTTAAGAATAGAGAGGTTTTTGATGAGTGAAGAAAACATTAATTAACATTCCACCTATAGCCACTTCCATACCTTGTTTCAATTGCAGAAAAACTCGAGTCAATTTTTTTAAATTTTTTTCTAATTCTTTTTACGTGACTATCAATAGTTCTATCTTCGATATCAGTATCTTCTCTATACGCAATATCCATCAATTGTGCTCTTTCTTTAATTATCCCCGGTCTTTTAGCAAGTTCTTGAACGATTAAAAATTCTGTTGTTGTCAATTTATCTGGCAACTGTTTTCCGTCCCATTCACACTCAAGTTGTGAGGGATCTAATTTGAGTTTGCCATGAGTAATAATGTTTTTACTATCATCTACACTAATATTTTTCTTTCTAAGTTGAACCCTAATTCTCTCAACTAAAACTTTTATTGAAAAACCACCAGATTTTTTTACAAAGTCATCTGCTCCTAACTTTAACCCTAAAAGTTCATCTACTTCCTCATCTTTTGAAGTTAAAAAAATTACTGGTAATGAACTTTTTTTTCTTAATTTTTTTAACAACTCTTCACCATCCATTTTAGGCATTTTAATATCAACGATTGCTAAGTCTGGAGGTGTTCTTGTCAATCCTATAAGCGCACTCTCTCCATCTAAATAAGTTTGGACTTTAAAACCTTCTTTTTCTAAGGCAATACTTAAGCTGGTAAGAATATTTCTGTCATCGTCTATTAGTGCAATTGTTTGTGTCATAGCCTGATATAAAAATACTAAATTGTCCCAATTTAGACAATACACAAATATTTAATGCAACATACCCCAATTATCCCCAATATTTACATCTACTAGAATAGGTATTGAGAAAGTGTGATGCTCACTTGATTTAACACTGGTCATTTCTGTTTTAATTAGTTTTTTGATTCTATCTAGTTCGTTATTAGGTATTTCAAATATTAGTTCATCGTGAATTTGTAATAATAATTTTGTTTTAAATTTTGTATCATCATTAAGTTTATTAAAAATTCTTATCATCGCTATTCGCATTAATTCTGATGCTGACCCTTGTATCGGTGCATTAATCGCTGCCCTTTCTTGAAAGTTTCTAATATTAAAATTCTTATCGTTAATACCTATTATGTGTGTTTTTCTGCCAAAAATATTGTTGACAAATCCACTCCTTCTACAATGTTTTATTGTGGACGACATGTAGTCTTTTATCTCAGGGAATTTCTTAAAATATGCCTTTAAAAAAATTTCAGCATCAGCTGTTGAAACAGAAATTTGTTTTGCTAATCCATATTGTGAAATACCATAAATAATACCAAAATTAATTGCCTTTGCTTTTCTCCTCATCTCTTTAGTGACTTTATTAATTTCTACGTTAAAAATTTGGCTAGCTGTTAAAGAATGAATATCTTCATTATTATTAAACGCTTTTTTAAGTTCTTTCACATCCGCTAAATCAGAAAGTATTCTCATTTCAATTTGATTATAATCAGCAGATAAAAGTGAATTTCCTTTTTCTGAGATAAAGGCTTTTCTTATTTCTTTTCCATCTTCAGACTTAATTGGAATATTTTGTAAATTTGGATCACTTGATGCTAACCTTCCGGTTGTTGTAGCTGCCAATAAAAAAGATGTATGAACCCTTTTTGAAACAGGATTGATAAATTCTGGAAGTGAGTCTGAATATGTATTTTGGAGCTTTGAAATTTGCCTCCACTCTAAGACTAACTTAGGTAATTCATGTCCTTTAAATGCCAGATCTTCCAAGACACTGGCACTCGTGGCAAAGCTTCCTTTTTTTGTTTTTTTTAATGCTGAAATTTTTAAATCATTGTACATTATTTCACCAAGCTGTTTTGTTGAGCCAATTTTAAATTTCTTTTTAGATATTTTGAAAATGTCTTTTTCTAATTCAGCTATTTTTTTTTCAAATTTTTTTGAAAGTTTTGATAAGAAATCTTTATCTAATTTTATTCCACTGATTTCCATTTTAGCCAAAATTTCAATCATTGGTTTTTCAAATGACTCGTAAATATTTACTAATTTCTCTTCTTTGATATCTTTCAAAAATTTTTTGTATAACCTATAAGTAACATCAGCATCTTCTGCTGCATAATCTTTTGCTTGATCAATATCTACATCATCAAACGTTATTTGTTTTTTTCCTGTTCCAACTAAGTCTTTATAAGATATTGTTTGATGATTTAAATGTATTTTTGATAATTCATCCATGTTATGTTTATTTTTTCCAGCATCTAGAACGTAAGACATCAACATTGTGTCTTCCAAAAATTTCATTTCTATGTCTCTATGATAAAAAATTATGTAATCAAATTTTATATTTTGACCGATTTTTTTAATGGTTTTATCTTGTAATAATGGCTTTAAAATTTTAAGTATGTTTTTTTCATCCAAATTTTTCCCGTTAGAATGATTTAAAGGAACATAATAAGCTTCGCCTATTTTAAAAGATATAGATATACCAACCAATTTGGCAAGATGCGGGTTAAGGGAGTTTGTTTCTGTATCAATAGCAAGTTCTCCGACTTCCTCTATTTTGTGTATTAATTTTTTTAATTCTTCCTCGCTCTTTATCAAACTATAGTTTGATTTTGAGAGATTATCTTTTGTCTTTTGCGCTTGTTCTTTATTTTCGTTTTCAAAATCAATTTCTCCATATGTTGAAATCGCTGAACTTAGCAGTCTATTAAACTCCATATCTCTTAAAAAATTGAAGAGTTTTTTTTTGTCAATTTCCTTCAATAAAAAATCATCTAATTTATTTTTAACAGGTACATCGTTTTTTAATGTTACTAGTTTCTTGCTTATCAAAGCTTTATCTTTATTTTCAATAATTGTTTCTCGTCTTTTATTTTGCTTTATTGTTTCAGCATTTTTGAGAAGTTCTTCTAAACTTCCAAATTTATTTATTAATTCTGCTGCTGTTTTTACTCCAATACCAGGAACACCTGGCACGTTATCACTTGAATCACCAGCTAAAGATTGAACATCAATAACCTTATCTGAAGTAACTCCAAATTTTGCAATTACATCCTCTTTCTTGATAAATTTATTTTTCATAGGATCATAAATTCTTACTTTTTTGTCATGAAGCTGCATTAAATCTTTATCAGATGAAACAATGGTTACATCAGACCCAAGTTTAGTAATTTGTTTTGAATAAGTTGCAATCAAATCGTCAGCCTCATAGTTAATCATTTCAACAGCTGGTATATTGAAAGCCTCTACAGATTTTCGAATGTACTCAAACTGAGGGATCAAATCATCAGGGGCGTCTGATCTGTTCGCTTTATAGTCTTCATAAATATCATTTCTAAAATTTTTTCTAGCAGAGTCAAAAATAACCACGAAGTGAGTTGGTTTCTCTTTATTTTCTTTTGATTTTGCATCCTCTAATAACTTAAAAAGCATATTGCAAAATCCTGCAACAGCACCTGTTGGCAACCCATCTGACTTTCTGGATAGAGGAGGAAGAGCATAATATGCTCGAAAAATATACCCAGAGCCATCAATAAGATAAAAATGTTTTTTTTTATTTAATTCAGCCATTTATTAAATTATTATTAATTTACCTTAATGTTATAAGCCTATAAATCTAAATGAGTAAAAAAAACGTACTTTCTGTTAAAAAATTAAATAAAATTTATCGAAAGAATATCCATGCACTTAAAGATTTAAACTTAGAGGTGAATGAAGGAGAAATTTTAGGACTTCTTGGTCCAAATGGAGCAGGAAAAAGTACTTTTATAAATATTCTTGCGGGTGTAACAGATAAAACCTCAGGTGAAGTAATTGTATGGGGATTTGATTTAGATAAAAATCCACGTCAAGTAAGAGTTTCGCTAGGAATTGTTCCTCAAGAAATAAACGTTGACCCTTTCTTTACTCCAAAAAAACTATTGGATCTTCAAGCTGGTTTGTTTGGTGTTAAAAGAAAAGATAGGATAACAGATACTGTCCTTGAACTAGTCGCTTTAAAAGATAAATCAAATAGTTATACAAGAAATTTATCAGGAGGTATGAAGAGAAGATTATTAATAGCGAAAGCTTTAGTTCATAAACCACCTATAATTATATTAGATGAACCAACTGCAGGTGTTGATGTCGAACTTAGAAAAAATTTGTGGGAAAATATTAGATCCCTTAGAAAACTTGGAGTAACAATTATTTTGACTACACACTATCTCCAAGAGGCTGAAGAATTGTGCGATAGAGTTGGTATAATTCACAAAGGTAATCTTATAGCATTAGATACAACCGAAAATATGCTAAATAGGATACAAACAAAAACACTTAAATTTGAAATTAATAAGAGAATAGCTCTAGATGACATGAATAATAAAGATTATAATATTTTAACCAATACAGATTCAGAATTTAAGATAGAATATAATAAACAAGAATTTAATATACAAAAAATAATCAAGTTAATAGAAAATCAAGGAATAGTGATTAAGGATATTAAATCAGAGGACCCAGATTTAGAGGATGTTTTTGTAAATTTAACAAATAACTAGATTAAAAACTTAAATTAATATATTATCAAACTATGGAAACTGTTAAGCTAATTCAAAATAACAAAGTAATTAAAAACGTTATTATTGTTTTTTTAGGAACAGTTTTGTTAACGCTTTCAGCAAAAGTAAAAATACCCTTTTACCCAGTTCCAATGACAATGCAGACATTCGTCGTAATATTTTTAGGAATGTGTTTCGGTTATAAATTGGGTTTGGCCACAGTTGTTCTTTATTTAATTGAAGGCATTGTTGGAATACCAGTTTTTTCTAATTCTCCAGAAAAAGGTGTTGGCATGATTTATTTTACTGGTCCAACGATGGGATATCTTTTAGGTTTTATAATAGCGGTTTATGTGGCTGGAAAATTAGATTTTAATAAAAACTATTTTTTAAATTTTATTAAGATTTTTTTCTCAGTTTTGCCAATTTATCTATTGGGACTTCTTTGGTTAGGAATTTTAATTGGTTGGGATAAACCAATTTTTGATCTAGGAGCAAAACCTTTTTTACTTGCGGAATTATTTAAAATCTTTCTATTAGTTATAATTTCTACAAAAGTCGATTTTTTTAAAAAGTTTATCTAGGGGATCTTTTTGATAAAATTCTCTGAAGAGTTCTACGATGCATTTTTAGTCTTCTAGCTGTTTCAGAAACATTTCTATTACATAATTCAAATACTCTGTGGATATGTTCCCACTTAACTCTATCTGCAGACATTGGGTTATCTGGTGGGTCAGCTTTTCTATTTGGATCTGCTAAAAGTGCTTTTTCAACGTCGTCAGCATCAGCTGGTTTAGCAAGATAGTCAATTGCACCTTGTTTGATTGCTGCAACAGCTGTTGGAATGTTTCCATAGCCTGTTAACATCACAATTCTACTATCTGCATTAGAATTTTGAATTTCTTTTACAACTTCCAATCCGTTGCCATCACCAAGCCTTAAGTCCACTACTGCAAAAGCAGGTTTATTTATTTTAACAGCATCAATTCCTTTTTTTACACCTTCAGCTTGTGAAACTTTAAATCCCTTCTTTTCCATAGCTCTAGCTAAGCGCTCTCTAAAAGGATTGTCATCATCCACAATTAGAAGAGATTTATCTTCAAATTGGCTTATATTTTTTACTTTTTCGACATTCATGACTAACTATATGGAGTTTATTTTTAAAATTTCAATAGCTTGGGAAACATTGATTTTTATCAATTATTTTCTTTACACTAGGTGAAGAATCCCTTAAATGCTCAAATTAATGAAATTTGCATAGCTGTTATGCAGATTTTTTTTGTTAAATTTTTTTTTACGGAGCTAAAAAAATGAAAAAATTTAAAACGGTTGATGAACTTATTAATGTAATCAAACCTTCTGATCCAGTTTACTGCATCAGAAAGAACTCGATAAAAAAAGCTACCAAAGTTTTTTTACAAAATTTCCCAGGCAAAATCTTATATGCGGTTAAAACTAATCCCCATCCTTTTGTAGTCAAAACTCTTATAGAATCAGGAATAAAGAATTTTGACGTTGCTTCAATAAAAGAGATTGAGATGATTAAAAAGATCAACAAAGATTTAAAATGTTCTTATATGCATACTGTAAAAAGTAGAGAAAGTATTAGAGATGCGTATTTTAAATATAATGTTAAAAGTTTTTCATTAGATACAAAAGAGGAATTAATCAAAATTATTGAGTCTACAGAACAAGCTAAAGATCTTGAGTTGTATGTAAGAGTGGCTGTTTCCAATGAACACGCCGAGATTGATTTATCAAAAAAATTTGGTGCATTAAGCTCTGAAGCAATTGGGTTATTAAGATTAACCAAACAATATGCAAAAAAAATTGGTTTAAGTTTTCACGTTGGTTCGCAATGTATGCATCCTATTTCATATGCAAAGGGTATTTCTGAAATTGGAAATATAATTAAAAAAACAAAAATTGTTCCAGATGTAATAAATATTGGAGGTGGATTTCCAACTATTTATCCAGATCTAATTCCACCTTCACTGGATAGTTATTTTAATGAGATTAAAATAGCTCTTGAAAAATTAAAATTAAATAAAATGCCCGAGATAATTTGTGAACCAGGAAGAGCGTTGGTCGCAGAGTCAGGTTCAACGATAGTAAAAGTGAATTTAAGAAAAAAACAGAAGCTTTACATAAATGATGGAACTTATGGAACTTTATTTGATGGTGGAGTTCCTAATATAGTTTATCCATCAAGAATTATTACAAATGGAAGAATGATTTCAAAAAAAATGACTGCTTTTGATTTTTATGGACCAACTTGTGATAGCCTTGATTATATGAAAGGACCTTTTATTTTACCTAACAATATTAAAGAGAATGATTACATAGAACTTGGTCAATTGGGAGCGTATGGATTAACTTTTAGAACTCAATTTAATGGCTTTTATTCTAATGAGATTTATGAAGTTGAGGATGGACCAATAATGACTATGTACGATAGAGATAAAAATAAAGGTTCTCTAGTCGCATAAATGTCAGAAAAGAAAAACTTAGGCCATAATACAAAAAAAAATTTTCTTAACAAACCTGTAGAACACATTGACATAACTTCTTTTGACTCTCGAGATATAATATCGTCGATGCAAAAAATGTCTTTTGTCTCCAGAGAAACAGGAAACGCTGCAAGTATTTTTAATGAAATGTTAAAAGATAAAAACTGCACAATTTTTTTAACACTTGCTGGATCAACATCTGCTGCGGGATGCATGAATATCTATAAAGATATGGTTAAATTTAATATGGTGGATGCTATCGTTGCTACTGGCGCCTCAATTGTTGATATGGATTTTTTTGAGGGTTTGGGTTTTAAACATTATCAAGGTTCACAATTTCAAGACGATAGTGAGCTTAGAAAAAATTATATTGATAGGATTTACGACACTTATATTGATGAAGATGAATTACAAATGTGCGATAAAATTATATGTGAAATAGCTGATAAATTACCCCCAAAGACATACACCTCTAGAGAATTTATATATGAGATGGGAAGATATTTAAAAGATAATTCAAAAAAAAAAGACTCATTAATAGAAACAGCTTTTGATAATAACGTTCCTATTTTTTGCCCTGCTTTTACTGACTCTAGCGCTGGATTTGGATTAGTTATGCATCAAGAAAAAAATCCAAATAAACACATCACTATAGACTCAATTAGAGAATTTAGAGAATTGACAGAAATTAAAATTAAATCAAAAAATTCTGGTCTATTTATGATAGGCGGAGGTGTTCCAAAAAATTTCATTCAAGATACAGTTATTTGCGCTGAATTATTAGGTAAAGAAGTGGATATGCACAAATATGCGATTCAAATAACTGTTGCAGACTCAAGAGACGGGGCATGTAGTAGTTCTACTCTTAAAGAGGCTAGTTCTTGGGGAAAAGTAGATATAACAAAAGAGCAGATGGTTTTTGCTGAAGCAACTAGTGTACTGCCTTTAATTGCTAGTGATGCTTATCATAAAGGTGAATGGAAAAAGAGAGAAAGAAAAAATTTTTCAAAAATATTTTCTTGATAGAATAGGATCCCGAAGTGAAATATCTTTCAAACAAAAATGGTTTTCTAGGTATCGATAATAAATTTAACTTTAAAGAAAAAGTAATTGTTATTCCGTTTGGTCTAGAAAAAACTGTGAGCTATGGCGGAGGTACCAGAAATGGACCAAAAGAAATTATTAAAGCCTCCCATCAAGTTGAGCTTTATGATGAAGAATTCAATTGTGAACCTTTCAAGAAAATTGGAATTAAAACTTTAAAACCTTTTAAAATAGAAAAAAATGTTAAAAAAGCTCTCAGCGTAATGTCAAAAATTAATCAAGACATCTTGGAAAAAAAATTATTCCCTATGACCTTGGGAGGAGAGCATTCAATAACGCCTGGATGTATTGCTCCTTTTACTAAAAAGTTCAAAAATATTTGTCTTTTGCACTTTGATGCTCATGCAGATTTACGAGATAGTTATAATGGAGAAAAATATTCACATGCATCTGCAATTCGAAGATGTTTAGATTATCCAAACGTTTCTGTTATTTCATTTGGTATAAGAAATATATCTAAAGGAGAAATTCCATTTTTAAAAAGAAATTCAAAAAGAATAAAAATATTTTGGGCTAAAGATAAAAGTAAATGGGATGTAAATAAATTTAAAAGATTAATAAAAAATAAAAATGTTTACATTACTTTTGATGTTGATGGATTAGACTCGGGCATTATGCCGGCAACTGGTACACCTGAGCCTGGTGGTTTGTTTTGGGATGAAACATTGAATATACTTAAAATCGCTGCGAAAAATTCAAATATTGTAGGTGCAGACTTAAATGAACTTTCACCTATTAAGGGTTTTAATTCATATAATTTTCTTGCGGCTAAATTGGT
The DNA here is from genome assembly GCA_902631265.1 of uncultured Pelagibacteraceae bacterium. Lineage (GTDB taxonomy): Bacteria > Pseudomonadota > Alphaproteobacteria > Pelagibacterales > Pelagibacteraceae > Pelagibacter. The sequence goes on from CACOXX010000012.1 coordinate 9,251, forward strand.
CTATAAAATTTTATCTTATAAATTTTTGTATTAACTTTGAACTGGCTTTAGAGTGCCTAATAATAATCTAAAAGGTATTAACATTACTAGTGCAACAAATATTTTTACTGCTAGATCACCTAAAGATAAAGTAACCCAAGGAACACCAGTTGCATAAAAAGAAATTGAAAAGAATAAGAAGGTATCAACTGTGGATCCGATAAGAGATGAGGTTAATGGAGCAATAAACCATCGTTTCTTTCTTAAATTATCAAACACTTGGACATCCAAAAGTTGAGCAGCTAAGAATGCTGATCCTGATCCAATTGCAATTCTAACTGATATTAAATCATCAAAATTAGTTGAGAAAAATAACGTAAAACTAATTCCAATTATAAATCCAAAATATACAATTTTTCTAGCTGCAATTTTACCGTATGATCTATTTGCTAAATCTGTAATTAAAAAGGCTATGGGATAACTAAAAGCACCATATGTTAACAATTGATCTAAACCGTAATATTTTATTGGAAATTGAACCAGATAGTTTGATGCTAAAACCACCAAACCCATAAAAAAAGATAGGGTTAGGAAAACTTTATTCATTAAGCAGATTTTTGTAGAATACTTTTTTTAACTTTTTTAAGTCTATCTGACAGGTATTTTGATTTAACCTCTTTCATGAATTGATCAAAACTACCTTTTTTATCAATTGATCGCATTGCAGAATTTGAGACATTTAATCTTAAGCTTTTGTTCAAAATATCGCTCTTAAAATTTACTTTTTTAATACCAGGTAAAAATCTTCTTTTAACTTTGTTATTTGCATGGCTTACCTTGTGACCCTTTAAAGGTCTTTTGCCAGTAAGTTCACATTTTTTTGTCATGATGGTTAATGTGGTATAAATGTAGTTTAGTTGTCAGTCAAGTCGATATTTTAAATTTTTCCAATTATATCGCTTAATTTTTTTATATTATTAGTTTCAAGAATATTATTTAACTCTTCTGAAATCTTACTAACAATTTTTGGACCATGAAAAACCATACCTGTATAAAGCTGCACAAACTTTGCACCATGCATAAACTTTTGATAAGCTGTCTCACCAGAGTCCACCCCTCCTACACCAATTATATCTATCTTATTATTTAATATTTTATAAAAATTGTTAATCAATTTATTAGATATTTCATTCAAAGGTTTTCCTGAAAGACCTCCTTTTTGAAATTTCTTGTGGTTTTTCAAACTATCACGATTACCATCTGAGGTGTTAGATACAATTACGGCTTTAATACCATAATCCAAAATTGTTCTGCAAATTTCCTCAACTTTTTTCTGATTAATATCAGGTGATATTTTAATAGCTATTGGAATATTACTTTTCAATTTTTCTTTTTCGTTATGAATACTTTCTAACAAATTTTTTAATTCTTCATTATTATGAAAATCTCTTAATTTCTCCGTATTTGGTGATGAAATATTTATTGTAATATAATCAGCAATATCATGAAATTTACTTAAACAATTTAAATAATCTTCAATTTTGTTTTCTGAGTTCCAATTGGGTCCTATGTTTACTCCGAGCATCCCTAAAGGTTTTTTTTTAATTATTCTCGATCTTGCATCATCAGCCCCATTATTATTAAAGCCTAGTCGATTTATTAGAGCACAATCTTCCTCTAGTCTAAAAACTCGGGGTTTAGGATTGCCGTACTGACTTAAAGGAGTAACAGTTCCAACTTCTACAAAACCAAAACCAAGTTTAAATAAAGGATTGTAAACTTCTGCATTTTTATCGAATCCAGCGGCTATTCCAATTGGATTTGGAATTTCTTTTCCAAATAATTGAGTTTTTAGAATTAATTCATTCTTTTTATAGTCTTTAGCAATTAAATTTGTTTTTAAAGCTTTAATTGCTAAATCATGTGCTAACTCAGGATCTAACTTAAAAATAAAAGGTCTAATTTTTGAAAACATTAATTAATTTTTTCTTTTATTAATTTAATAGTATTTTTTACACCAAAGAAACTTATAAAAAAACCTAACCTAGGTCCATTTTCAACCCCAAACACTACTTCGTATATTAATTTGAACCAGTCTCTTAAGTTTTCTCTATAGCCATTTTCTTTTCCAACAGTATAAATATTTGTTTGAATATCCTCTGGCTCAAGGTTATCTGAGGAATTCTCTAACATCATAATTAGATTAAGTAATGCTTTTTTCTCCTCGTTATTTGGATTTTTGTATTTTTTATTACTTTTAGCAATGTCGTTAAAATATGTTATAGAGTATTCGATTAATTTATCAAATATTGGATAATCTTTTTTATTTAAATCTTTTGCGTACCTTTCAACAAATTTCCATAAAACATCTTTTGAATTAGCATTACTTGTTTCAACCAAATTTAATAACATTGAATAGCTCATAATTTTTTTTTCTTCAGGAATATTTCCATTATGAACATGCCATACTGGGTTTAATAAAATTTCTTTATTTGATTGATTTCTGCTTTTTTCTATACAATCTAAATATTCATCGACTGCTTTCGGCACAATTTCTTTATAAAGTTTTTTTGCTCGTTTTGGATTCTGGAACATAAACAAAGATAGACTTTCTGGAGAAGCATATTTTAACCACTCTTCAATTGTAACACCATTACCTTTTGACTTTGAAATTTTTTCTCCTTTTTCATCTAAAAATAATTCATAAGCAAAACCAGATGGATTTTTTTTACCTAAAAGTTTTATAATTTTTGTTGATAGGATTGCACTTTCAATTAAGTCTTTTCCGTACATCTCAAAATCAACATCTAAAGCATACCAACGCATTGCCCAATCTACTTTCCATTGTAGTTTGCATTTACCATCAAGAATACTGACATTAATTTTCTCTCCTTTATTATCAAATGTAATACAAGATTTTGATTTATCTATTTCCAAAACTGGAATTTCCAAAACTTGACCAGTTTTTGGACATATCGGTAAAAAAGGACTGTAGGTTTTTTGTCTTTCTTTACCAAGAGTTGGAATTATAATGTTCATTATCCCATCATAATTTTCTAAAATTTTTTTAAGTGGTTCGTTAAAGAAACCACTTTTATATAACTTTGTTGAGCTTAAAAAATTATATTTGAAATTAAATTGATCTAAAAACTTTTTTAACATTTCATTATTATGTTCACCGAAACTATTGAATTTTTGAAAAGGATCTGGAACAACAGTTAGTGGTTTATGTAGGTTGTCAGTTAAAATTTTTTTATTAGGCACATTATCTGGCACTTTTCTTAGACCATCCATATCATCAGAGAATGTAATAATTTCTTTAGGCAAATCTGTTAATAAATTTAATGCATTTACTACCATTGAAGTACGCGCCACCTCTCCAAAAGTTCCTATATGAGGTAACCCAGATGGACCATAGCCAGTTTGAAGAACTATCTTTCCTTTTTTTTCAATAAAAGACTTTCTTTCTTTTAAAATTTTTTTTGCCTCAACGATTGGCCATGAGTTTGATTTTTCAATGTCTTGTTTGTTAATTTCTTTCATCAAAAAACGAATTTATTGTATAATTAGCTTATATTTAAATTCATATAATGTTGAAATTTATTTTCCATAAAATAATGTTCAAATTAAATGTCCAATTATAAAACAGTTTTTTTTACTTTAGGCGTATTGTTGATTGTATTAGGATTTTCAATGTTAATTCCTATTACAATACAATTAATTTACAATGAGTTTAATTCTACCTTTATAATATCTTCAATAATTACAATTACTTTTGGTGCTCTGTTTTTTTTAGCCAATATCGATCATAGCAGAAGTATAAGCACTCAACAGGCCTTTCTCCTCACTGCATTGTCATGGATAGGGGTAGCAATATTTGGATCTATTCCATTTATATTTTCGGACTTAAATCTATCTCTTACCGATGCTTTTTTTGAAAGTATGTCTGGAATTACAACAACTGGAGCTACAATCATCAATAATTTATCCGACACTCCTAAGGCAATTTTAAGCTGGAGAGCAATACTCCAGTGGTTAGGTGGAATTGGAATCATTGTAATGGCAATTACTTTGATGCCTATAATGAATATCGGTGGTATGCAACTTTTGAAAATTTCAAGTGGAGACAGTTCAGAAAAAATACTTCCCAAGTCAAAACAAATTTCTCTAAGATTAGTTCTTATCTATTTTTCGTTAACTTTGCTTTGTGCATTTTTCTATAAAATTTGTGGAATGAATTTTTTTGATAGCCTAACGCACTCGATGACCACTATAGCTACAGGAGGTTTCTCAAATTACAATCAGTCAATAGGATTTTTTGAAAGTGCAAAAATTGAGTATGTATCTATAATTTTTATAATTTTAGGTAGTATCCCATTTATTTCATACATCAAATTTTTATCTGGTAATAGGAAAATAGTATTTAAAGATGAACAAATAAAGTTATTCTTTAAATTAATACTTTTTTCAATTCTTATTCTTTTTGTTTATTTAGCAATCGTTAATAAAAGTATTTTTGAAATTCAATTAAGAGCAATTATCTTCAATGTGGTTTCAATATTAACAGGAACTGGTTATGTTACTAAAGAATTTGATCAATGGGGAAATTTCCCTTTAATATTTTTTTTATTACTTATGTTTATTGGTGGATGTGCAGGATCAACCACTTGTGGTATTAAAGTATTTAGAGTCCATATGCTTTATTTTTTTTTAAAGAATCAATTGCTAAAAATTATTTACCCAAGGGCAATTATTAATTTGAAATATAATAACGGTATAGTTCAAGATAAATTAATCGCTTCAATTATATCGTTTATTTACCTTTATATTATAATTTTCTTTGTAATATCTGCTCTTTTAACACTCACAGGGTTAAACTTTATTACAGCAGTCTCTGGAGCTGCGTCTTCAATTTCAAATGTTGGTCCCGGACTTGGAAATGAAATTGGGCCAAATAGTAATTATGCAAATTTGCCAGCTGTATCAAAATGGATCTTATCTACTGGAATGATTTTAGGTCGTTTAGAGATTTTTGCGATTTTAGTAATATTCTTACCATCTTTTTGGAGAAACTAATTGACTAATAATTTTGATTACTTTTTTAAAGAAAAATCATTAAGAATGCTTTTATTTGGTTTCTCCTCTGGATTACCAATATTGTTAGTATTCTCAACTTTATCAGTATGGTTATCAAAAGCTGGTATAGAAAGAAGCACAATAACTCTATTTAGTTGGGCAGGTTTCGCATATGCTTTTAAATATCTTTGGTCCCCAATAATAGATAAATTTAGTTTACCAATTTTTAAAAAATTTGGGCATAGACGAAGTTGGCTATTATTAGTTCAAATTTTAATTATTCTATCTTTATTACTCACTTCATTTAGTGATCCGCAGAAAAATCTTTATGTTACGGCAATTTTTATTGTTCTTTTGGCTTTTTTTAGTGCATCTCAAGATATTATAATTGATGCATTTAGAATTGAGTCAGTTTCTCAAAGTAAACAGGGATATCTATCTTCCATGTACATTGCTGGTTATAGAATTGGAATGCTGGTAAGTGGAGCTGGAAGTTTATGGTTAGCTGCTTATTTTGGCTCAGATACTTATGACCAAATTGTATGGCAAAAAGTTTATTGCATCATGGCTCTTTTTATGTCGGTTGGTATATTTGCAAATCTTACCTCGGATGAACCTAAGGTAAAAAAAAATATATTTAAGAAAAAAAATAACCATTTGATTTTCTTTTTATCTATATTATTAACTATCATTATCTTTATCTATCTCTACTCAAATATAAGTTTCTCTGTCAAAGATAATAATTTTTTAATCTTTATACTTACTTCTTTAAAGTTGGCTTTTTGCTTTTTAGTCTCAGGCACTTTGTTGGTATTGATGACAAAAATTAAAATAATTAAAAAAAAAATGATAACGGAAAGTTATATTGCTCCAATAACAAATTTTATAAAAAAATATGGAAAATTTGCTTTGGTTATCCTTATGCTTATTTCTCTATACAGAATTGCTGATGTAGTCATGGGTGTTATGGCAAATATATTTTATTTAGAGAAAGGCTACTCAATAAAAGATATTGCTACTTACTCAAAATTCTTCGGGGTATTTGCAACTATCTTAGGTGGTTTATTAGGAGGCTATTTTGCATCTAAAAAAGGGACAATGATGGCTCTATTTCTAGGCGCCTTAGTTGCATCTTTAAGTAATTTGTTATTTGCTTGGCTAGCAACAGTTGATGCAAATATCAATTATTTAATAATGGTAATTACAGCAGACAATATTTCTAGTGGGTTTGCTGGAGCAGCTTTTGTAATTTACTTATCTGGATTGACGTCAATTAAATTTACTGCGACCCAATATGCTTTGTTTAGTTCGATTATGTTATTTTTACCAAAACTTATAGCAGGATATTCTGGTGCATGGGTTGACGTGATGGGTTATAGTAATTATTTCATACTTACTGCTTTGTTAGGAATACCGGTACTATTTCTGATATATTGGATAGGTATAACCGCACCGGTAAAAGATAAATGATAAATAAGTATTCATTCATAAATATATATGAGCATAAAAAGAAAAATTCAAAACTATCTTCTCAAATTTTATACGGAGAAAAATTTACAATTTTAAGAAAATATAAAGATTGGTACAAAATAAAAACAGATTACGATAAATATGTGGGTTTTATTAGAAAGAAAAAATTTGGAAAATTTACTTTTAAACCAACTCATAAAGTATCCTCTTTAAAAGCAAACGTTTTTTCGAAACCTCACAAAGGTTCCAAAATTAAGATGAAACTAAGTTTTGCTTCATTATTACAAATTAAAATGAACAAAAATAATTTTTTAAATTTTGATAACTATTGGATACGAAATTCTGATGTTGTTCCTATAAGTTATAAGGAAAAAATATTTAATAAGATAACTATTTTTAAAGACGTAAAATACAAATGGGGTGGAAAAAAATTTGATGGAATTGATTGCTCAGGACTAGTTCAATTATTCTATAAATTTAACAATCTTTATTGTCCAAGAGATACTGGTCCACAATTTAGACATTTCAAAAAATTTAAATCAATTAGAAAGAATGCTATTATTTTTTGGAAAGGTCATGTCGCTGTATGTTTATCAAAAAAAAAATTAATACATGCCTACGGTCCAAAGAAAAAAGTAGTCATAATGGATATTAAAAAAACAATTAATTTGATCGAAAAGACTGCAAAATTAAAAGTGATTGGAATAAAATGAATATACCAACTGATGAAGAGTTAAGAAAAAAATACGATAAACTTTATAAGAAATTTGTTAAGGGAAATTTTTTGGAAGTTATCGAAGAATGTAATAAAGTACTCAAGAAGAGAAAACACCAATTATTTTTTAATCTACTAAGTTTCGCCTACCAAAAATCTGGTAAAATTGAAAAGTCGATTAATGTTATGAAAGAAGCATTAGCTCTAAATCCGAATCATCCAAATTTTTTGAATAATATGGGCACATGTTTATTCATGTTACATAAATATTCAGAAGCTGAAAAATATTATAAAAAAGGGTTAGCAATAGACAACAAACACCTTCACATTCTTAATAATTTGGGAAACTTAAAAAGAGAAACTTACAAAATTGAAGAGTCAATACAATATTATAAAAAAGTTTTAAGTATTCAGAGTGATGCAGTTCCTTCTCTTTTCAACTTGGTTGGGATTTATAGAATAACAAATCAAAAAGAAAATTCAAAACAATATTGTAAAAAAATATTAGAATTAAATAAAAAATTTACTGATGCTGATCGCCAATATTCCTTGGTACATAATTACGTGGAGGATGATCCACACTTAATTGAAATGTTAAAAAAGGTGAATGACGAAGGTTTGAATAATTTAGAGAAAATTCATCTTTATTATGGAATTCACAAAGCTTACGAAGATATCAAAAATTATAAAAGTGCTTTTAAATATTTAAAAATAGGAAACGATCTATTAAAGAAAGAAACAAAATATAATTTTAGCCAAGACGAAACAAGAATTAGAAATTTTATTAACTTTTACAAAAAAAACAAAAAAATTAAAACTACTGGAGATCACAGGGGTTTGATATTTATTGTAGGAATGCCTCGCTCAGGTTCTTCATTAGTTGAGCAAATACTAGACTCTCATAAAAAAGTGTTTGGAGGAGGTGAGATATCTTATATGCAAGAAATTGCAAACAAAATAATTAGTGAAGAAAAAATTGATGTTTCCGTGATGAATGGTTATAAAAATGAATATCTTTTACTGATTGATGAATTGAATAACTCTTCTCCAATTTTTACTGATAAAGAATTGCTAAATTTTATTAACATAGGATTAATTTTGAAATTATTCCCTAATGCTAGAATAATAAATTGCACAAGAGATCCGGTTGATAATTGTTGGTCAATTTATAAAAATTTTTTTCCAATTAAAACACAGTTTGTAAATGATTTTAAAGATATCACTAAGTTTTATAGACTTTATCTAAATACTATGAAATTCTGGCAAAAAGAATTCCCTAAGAATATTTTCAATCTTAACTACGAAACCTTAGTAGAAAATCCAAAGGATCAAATTGAGAAAATTTTAAATTTTTGTAATTTAGAGTGGGATGAAAACGTTATGAATCATCACAAAAGCTCACGTATAATAAGGACCTTAAGTTTTGATCAGGCAAACAAACCGATAAGTAAAAAGGTTTCTAATACCATCAAAAATTACAAGAGCATGATTGGGGATTTGATTAAAGAATTTTAAATTAAATTCTACCAAAATCTGGTTTTGATGTATCTTGTTTTAATAAAACTATCTTTTGTCTTACTTTTTTTAAATTTTTTAGTTTAGTTTCTAAATTCTTTCTATTCAATTTTATATCTTGTTTGAATATTTTTAAATTTTTTATAAAAAGATCAATTACCTTAAGCATATTTGATTTATTATTAAAAAATATATCTCTCCACATGATTTCATTTGAAGCAGCAATTCTTGAAAAATCCCTTAATCCTCCAGCGCTAAATCTAAGAACATTGGCTTTATTTGAAATTTTAAAATTAGTTGCTGTCAAAATCAAATTATAAGCAATCAAATGTGGTAAATGACTTGTTATTGCAAATATTTTGTCATGTTGATCTGCGTCCATATTTACAGTTTTTGAGCCAAGTAATTTCCAAAATTTCAATACTTTTTTTATTTCTTTATTTTGTGATTTTTTTTGTTTTATTATAACCGACCATTTATTAAGAAATAGATTTTCATTTCCATTTAATGGCCCTGATACTTCCGATCCTGCTATTGGATGACTTGAGATCCATTTAATATCTTTTCTTTTAATTCTATTAATCATAGTAATTGTGTTTTTTTTTGCAGATCCAACATCAGTAATCAATATATTTTTTTTTGAAAATCTATTACATGCTAAAAAAATCTTTTTGTATTCGCTTAAAGGAGCACAGATGACAATAAAATCACATTCAGATATTTTTTTATCCATTTTTTTAATTAATTCAAATTTTAGTTTAAATCTTTTTAAAATTCTTTGATTTTTTTTTGACTTTTCAAAAACGAATATTTTTTTGGCAATTCTTTTTTTACAAACTTTTTTTAATATTGATGAGCCTATTAAACCACAGCCTACAATTAGTAATTTATTGATCATTTTCTAAATATTTTTTCTAGAGTTTTAAGAAGAAGAATATTCTCTCTTGTGTTTCCGATTGTTAGTCTTAACTTATTTTTAATTTTATATGCTTCTAAACTTCTTAAAAGAATTCCTTTTTTTTCAAGAGTTTTTTTTATTTTAATAGCAGAATATTTGCAATTATCAAAATCTAATAATAGAAAATTTGCTGAAACTTTATTAGTTTTAATCTTATAATTTTCTAGAATTTTCTTAATCTTATAAGCCCATTTTAAGTTATGTTTAACTGATTTTAAGATAAATGATTTGTCTTTTAAGGCCTCAACAGCCGCCATTTCAGCAATCTTATTTATGTTAAATGGTGGTTTAATTTTAAGTAATTCTTTTACAATATCTTTAGAGCCATAACCCCAACCTATTCTTAGAGAAGCTAAACCGTATATTTTTGAAAATGTCCTTAGAACAAATACGTTTTTTTTATTCTTAAATAATTCTAATCCAGATTTATAATCCTTATTTACCATGTATTCAAAGTAAGCATCATCAATTACAAGAAGAATATTTTGTCTAAGTTTTTTTCTTAATTCAAGAAGTTCTATTTTTGTTAAATAAGTACCTGTTGGATTATTAGGATTAGCTAAAAAAACAATTTTTGTTTTATTCGAAACTTTATCCAGAATTCCCTTGACTGAAACTTTAAATTTATTTTCCCTGGCAAAAATTACTTTTGAGCCAATTATATTACTGTAAATCCTATACATTAAAAAACTGTACTGAGGAACAATAACTTCATCTTTTTTTTGTAAAAATAATTGACACAATAGTTGTATGACTTCATCAGATCCTGAGCCACAAATAATTTGGTCAAAGTTACATTTGAATTTTTGTGAGATTTCTCTCCTTAAAGTTCTTGTTTTGCTATCTGGATATTTATCCAGCTTTTTTATACTTGAAATTATCTTTTTGGATTTAGGTGATTGGCCAAGTGCAGATTCATTTGCAGAGAGTTTAATAATATTTTTTTTTCTAAAAATATTTGACTTACCTGGTACATAGCTTTGCACATTTATTTTTCTATAGTTTAGTTTTTGCATAATAATATATATAAATAATATACTGGTTATTTAAATAAAATTAACCCTCTACGGGATATAATTGACATAAATAATAACATGTTATAAAACAATCGTGCGCTGATTTAACTGAATTGCGAGCGCTATAAAAAAACCGCTAAATAAGTTTTTTTTTCCTCACAATTCACAAAAGAACTATGAGTGAAAAAGACAAAATAAAAACCTTATTGGTAAAAAAACCATTGAAGCTTGATTGTGGTCAGACAATCAGTGATTTTCCATTAGCTTATGAAACATACGGGAAATTAAATGATAAAAAAGATAATGCTATTTTAGTTTTTCATGCACTTACAGGAGACCAGTTTGCTTCGGGAACTAATCCAATTACTAAGAAAGACGGTTGGTGGAATTATGCCCTCGGACCCGGTAAAGCTATTGATACTGATAAATACTTTGTAATTGCAGCTAACGTTATTGGTGGCTGTATGGGTTCTTTTGGACCAAGTGATGTAAATCCGAAAACAAAAAAACCTTACGGAACTAATTTTCCTGTAATCACAATAAATGATATGGTTAATGCTCAATATAATCTTTTAGAATATTTTAAAATTGAAAAATTATTCTGCGTTATTGGAGGATCTATGGGTGGAATGCAAGTCCTTCAGTTTGTATCTAACTTCCCAAATAAGGCTCATACCGCAATACCAATTGCCTGCACTGCAAGTCATTCAGCTCAAAATATTGCTCTTAATGAACTTGGTAGACAGTCTATAATGGCAGATAGGAATTGGCAGGATGGGTTTTATGAAGAGCAAAATAAACAACCAGATAAAGGTCTTGCAGTTGCAAGAATGGCAGCGCACATAACTTATTTGTCCAAAGCAGGTCTTCAAGAAAAGTTCGGTAGAAAACTGCAAGAAAGAGATGATTTAAAATTTAGCTTTGATGCTGACTTTCAAATAGAAAGTTATCTAAGATATCAAGGATCAGTTTTTGTGGATAGGTTTGATGCAAATAGCTATTTATATATCACAAGAGCTATGGATTATTTTGATTTAACAAAAAAGTTTGGGGGAAATCTATCCAAAGCTTTTGAAAAAAGTAATACAAAATTTTTTATTATATCTTTTACATCAGACTGGCTCTATCCAACATCTGAAAACAGAGAAATAGTGATAGCGCTTAATGCTATTGGTAAAGACGTTGGATTTGTTGAAATTACATCTGATAAAGGACACGACTCTTTTTTACTTGATGTTCCAGACTTCCTCAACACTGTGAGGAATTTTTTAAACAAATCTTATGAGAAAATTTAATGAAAAAAGAATTTTATAATATCGCAAACTTAGTGACAAAAAACGCCAAGATTTTAGATGTAGGGTGTGGGAATGGCGAATTAATGAAATATATAACTGAAAATATCAGTAAAGATATAAGGGGAATTGAATTATCAAAATCAAATGTTCAAAAGTGTGTTGAAAGAGGTTTAACTGTTATTGAAGGTGACGCAGAAAAAGATTTAAAACAATTTCCAGATAACTCGTTTGATTTTGTAATTCTAAGTCAAACTTTACAAGCTTTCTTAGATCCAGAAAATGTATTGAATGAATTACTAAGGATTGGGAAAAAAGCAATTGTATCAATCCCAAATTTTGGACACTGGAAAGTAAGACTTCATTTGCTTTTAAAGGGCACAATGCCAGTTACAGAAAATTTACCTAATGAATGGTATAATACTCCAAACTTGCATATGTGTACAATTAAAGATTTTGAAAATTATTGCAAGCAAAGAAATATTAAGATTAATTTAAAAAATTTCAAATTTCAGAATTTGTTTTCTGAATTAGGAATTTTTATACTTGAGAAATAAAGTGAAAATTGAAATAATAAAATGTCTTACTGACAATTTTTCATATTTGCTAATCAATGAAAAAAACCTGGATACTTGCGTGGTAGATCCTGGTGAGGCAAAACCAGTATTAGAGTATATCAAAAAAAATAATTTAAATTTAAAATACATTCTAAATACTCATCACCATGGCGATCATATTGGTGGTAACAATATCCTTAAAAAAGAGTTTAACGCAAAAATTCTAGCTTTTGAGGATGATAAAGATAGAATTCCTATGATTGATATTCCCTTAAAAGATAATCAGGTTTGGAAGGATGGCATATTTGAATTTAAAGTAATTCATGTACCTGGGCATACTTCTGGACATATATGCTTTCATTTTTTTAACGAAAAAACAGTTTTTACTGGAGATACATTGTTTTCTTTAGGGTGTGGAAGAATTTTTGAGGGGAGCTATGAAGATATGTTTAATTCATTATCGAGGTTAAAAGTTTTACCACCTGAGACAAACATATACTTTGGACATGAATACACATTAAATAATGCAATTTTTTGTCAAAGATTTGATCAAAACAATTCTGAACTTAATAAAAAGATTCTAAATATTAAAAAAAAATTGGATAGTGGTTTTCCTTCTGTGCCATCTACAATAAAAGATGAATTGAATTGTAACATTTTTTTAAGAGCAAAAAATCAGGAAGAATTTTCAAAATTAAGGGATTTAAAGGATAATTTTTAATCGATATAACTTGACTATAAATACCTTATAACTATATTGCTGCATAATTTAGAAAATACTATTATGTCATTTGCAGTCATACAAACAGGTGGAAAACAGTACAAAGTCAAAGCTGGAGAAATTTTAAAAATTGAAAAATTTCCAGAAGGTAAGCCAAATAGTAAAATAGAGTTCAAAGAAATTTTAGCTTACGGGGATGACAAAAATATTGAGTTAGGTAACCCTGTTGTTTCTGGTGCAAAAGTTGAGGCTGAATTATTAAAAAATTCAAAAAATAGAACTGTTTTAATATTTAAAAAACGTAGACGTAAAAATTCGAGAAGAAAAAACGGTCATAGACAACAATTTTCATTAATTAGAGTAAACAAAATTATGTCAAAAGATGGAAAGGTCTTGTCTGAGGCAGAGAAAATTACTAAAGTAAGCAAAAAAAAAGAAGAAAAAAAAACAACAACTAAAGTTAAATAATGGCAACAAAAAAAGCAGGTGGATCGTCAAGGAACGGAAGAGATAGTGCAGGAAGACGTCTTGGAGTAAAAAAATATGGGGGTCAGTTTGTGGTGCCTGGAAATATTATTGTTAGACAAAGGGGAACAAAAATTTTCCCTGGACAAAATGTTGGTATGGGGAAAGATCATTCAATCTTTTCGGTGATAAAAGGGAAAGTTATTTTCAAAAAATCAAAGTCTGATAGGACTTACGTTTCAGTTAAACCCAATTAATATCCAAACAACTTACCCTGTTGTTTTATGAAATTTTTAGATCAAGTAAAGATATATATTAAAGCTGGTGACGGTGGATCTGGATCTCCAAGTTTTAGAAGAGAAAAATTTATAGAATTTGGTGGCCCTGATGGAGGCGATGGTGGAAAAGGTGGATCAGTAGTACTTGTCTCTGAGAGAAACTTAAATACTTTGATAGATTATAGATATCAACAACATTTTAAAGCTGAAAGAGGTGGTGATGGAAAAGGAAAAAATCAAACTGGAAAAGGTGGAGACAATTTATATTTAAAAGTTCCGATTGGAACGCAAGTTTTCGAAGGGGATAATAAAACTTTAATTTTCGATTTTAAAAAAGAGAAGGAAGAATTTACTGCCGCAATAGGTGGAAAAGGCGGTTTTGGAAATACGAGATTTAAATCTTCAACAAACAGAGCACCACGTAAATTTACCAAAGGACTTAAAGGTGAAGATTTTTGGATATGGTTGCAATTAAAAACTATTGCAGACATAGGAATTATAGGATTACCTAATGCAGGTAAATCAAGTTTACTAGCGTCAATAACAAGCGCAAACCCAAAAATTGCAAATTATAAATTTACAACCCTAAATCCTAATTTGGGTGTTGCGGTATATGATGATAAAGAAATTACTTTAGCAGACATTCCTGGACTTATAGAAGGTGCTCACAAAGGGGTGGGTTTAGGAACAAAATTTTTAAAACATATTGAAAGGTGTAAAACCTTGCTTCATTTAATTGATGTAACAGAAAAAGATTTAATCAGATCATATAAACAAATTAGAGCTGAGTTAGGCAAATATAGTAAATCTCTTTTAAAAAAAAATGAGATAATTGTGCTTAATAAAATTGATCTTATTGATAAAAAAAATTTAGATTCAAAAAAGAAAATTTTAAGCGGCAAAATCAAGAAAAAAATTTATGATTTATCTACCTTAGATAAATCAAAAATTTCAAAGTTTAAATCTAAACTATTAGAATATGTATTTTGATAAATTAAACACAATAGTAATTAAAATTGGATCATCATTAATAATTGATGAGAAAAAAAAGATTAGAAGTAAATGGCTAGAT
Organism: uncultured Pelagibacteraceae bacterium; assembly: GCA_902631265.1. GTDB lineage: Bacteria > Pseudomonadota > Alphaproteobacteria > Pelagibacterales > Pelagibacteraceae > Pelagibacter. The sequence continues at coordinate 24,365 of CACOXX010000012.1, forward strand.
AGTTTTGTAAAGGATATCCAGGGTTTCAAAAAGGCAGGTAAAAGAATTATAATTGTAAGTTCAGGAGCGATAGCTTTAGGTTGTAAAAAACTTAATCTTGATAAAAAAAATCTTAAAATTGATAAGAGCCAAGCCGTCGCATCAATAGGTCAAATAGAATTAATGAATCTATTGAAAAAAAACTTCTCTAAAAAGAAAATGGACATTTCACAAATATTAATTACTCTTGAGGACACTGAAGTAAGAAGAAGAGCCATAAATGCAAGAAGAACATTGGACAATCTTTTTGAAATTGGTTTTATACCGGTGGTAAACGAAAATGATAGTATCGCTACATCAGAAATAAAATATGGTGATAATGACAGACTTGCTTCAAGAGTTGCCCAAATATCTAACGCTGATTGTCTTATTCTACTTTCAGATGTTGGGGGGCTTTATAATAAAAATCCTAAAGTTCATAAAGATGCAAAATTAATTAAAGAGGTGAAAAAAATTGATGAGAATGTATTTAAAATTGCAAATAAAACAACTGGTGAATACGGATCAGGAGGTATGTTAACTAAAATTGAAGCAGCAAAGATATGTGGTTTAGCAGGATGTAAAATGGTGATCTCAAGTGGTTTAATATTAAACCCATTAAAACATATTAATTTATCCAAAGAGTGCACATGGTTTTTGCCAGAAATTTCAAAATTAGATGCAAGAAAGAAGTGGATAGCAAGCTCTGTCTCACCAAAAGGTGAGTTGATGATAGACAATGGAGCTATTATAGCTCTTAAAAAAGGAAAAAGTCTTCTCGCAGCTGGAATTAAAAATATAAAAGGTAACTTTGATAAAGGAGATCATATAAAAATTGTAGATGAGAAAAATTTTGAATTAGGAAGAGGTTTAAGCTCTTTCTCATCTGAAGAGATAAGTAAGATTAAAGGGCAACATTCTGACAAGATTAATAAAATATTAGGGTATAAAACTAAGTCTGAAGTAGTTCATAAAGATGATATGGTGGGATTTAG
>CACOXX010000013.1 GCA_902631265.1 uncultured Pelagibacteraceae bacterium
TTTATAAAAAAAAATTTAGTTTTTACACTAGTATCAAGTTCAAAAAAAAATGTATTACGTGGTTTACATATGCAAACAAAAAAACCTCAAGATAAATTTTTATCAGTCCTCAAAGGAAAAGTGCTTGATATCGCGGTAGATTTAAGAAAAAATTCAAAAACTTATGGAAAACATTTTAAGATTATCCTTAGTGATAAAAATGGAAAACATTTGTTTGTTCCAAAAGGATTTGCACACGGAATCTTAGGATTAGATAAAGAGAATATCCTACATTATGCATGTTCTAATTATAGAGATGCCAAAAGTGAGGTATCAATTAAATGGGATGATGTTGATTTAAGAATAAACTGGGGAGTGAAAAAACCTGTCATTTCAAAAAAAGATAAATTAGCTATTTCGTTTAAAGATTTTAAAAGAAATAAAAGATGAAAAAAATTCTATTTACTGGTGGAAGCGGAAAATTTGGTAAAATATTTAAAAAATTCAATTTTGAAAGAACAAACATTTATTATCCATCTTCAAATGTTTTCGATATAACAAATCTAAAAAAAATGGAAAATTTTATAAAAAAGATTAAACCAAGAATTATTATACATACTGCAGCAATTTCAAGGCCAATGGAAATCCATGAAAAAAAAATTGAAAAAAGTATTAATACAAATATTATTGGAACATCGAATATTGTAAATCTTTGTCATAAATATAAAATTAAATTAATTTATTTTTCAACTAACTATGTATATCCACCAAAAAAAGGTAATTACAAGGAACATCATCCCTTACTTCCATTTAACAATTATGCTTGGTCTAAATTAGGGGGAGAATGTGCAGTTCAAATGTTAAAAAATTCTCTTATACTAAGGATATGTATGACTGAAAAACCCTTTGCATATAAATATGCATATTCGAACCTTAAAACAAATTTTATGTATCATGAAGATTTGGCAAAAATTTTTTTTAAATTAATAAATAAAAAAGGGATAATAAATATCGGCGGCTCTGTGCAATCTGTTTATGATTTTGCAAAAGGAAATAATAAAAAAATTAAAAAAAAGTTTATGAAAACTAATAAAAATAACCTTCCATTAAATTCAACTATGAATATTGGAAAATTTAAAAAAATTCTTTAAATTTGGTAGCGGGAAGTGGGATCGAACCACTGACCTCGGGCTTATGAGTCCCGCGCTCTAACCAACTGAGCTACCCCGCCGTAATTAGAAGATAATAAACTATACTTATAAAACTTTTTTATACAACATTATTTAAATCTTGATTTAAATAGTTGGCTCATCTTTTTTAATTTTGGGTAAAGAGCCCTAAAAAAGAAGTTATAATTCCATATCTTTTTGACTTCATTCGGTGCAACACCAAATTTATTTTTTTTATATAACATTGCTAAACCATTTCCTTTAAAAAAAATTTTTAAAGAGCAGTTATCAGTATTACTGTAGTAAAATTCTTTTATAGCGTCTAAGGTAAGATCAGAAACAATTGAATTCCAAATATTTTTTTTTAATCTTAGAGGAAAACTATCTATATCATCTATAAACATCGCCCCATCTTGTTTTAAATAGGTAAAGTAATATGATATTAAGCTTTGAACATGATTTGCCTCATGATAACTATCAATATATATTAAATCAATTCCATTACTTTTAATCTCGCTAAAATGATTTAAAACATAATCTACATTTAAATCGTTAGACTGTAAAAATTTCCAACTTTTTGAGTTACTTACCTTTGAGCAATCTGATATATCAACACTTAAAACCTTACCAGAATTTTTTTCTACAAAATCGATAAATTTTTTTGTAGAAACCCCTCTTTCTACACCAAATTCTAATATTATAGGGTTTTGTTTTTTTGAGAGGAAATCAATCATTAAATCTAGAGACTTTTCAATATTGTACATTAGAGCAGTATGATAAAAAAATTTATTTAGTGGTTATTCTACTTATATTTATATTACCAATGTAAAACATTAAAGCAACGTATTGAATCAAAGCATAAATTGCTATCGGTGTAATATATTCAATCTCATGAAATAACTGAGCCCCTACGATAAAACCCATAGCACCATTTTGTAACATAGCCTCAATCATGATAGTCCTTTTTACCCTAACATCTTTTAAGGTGTAACTAGTTATTATATAAACAGATGCCAAAACTGAAGTTATCACCACAAAAGCAATTGCACCTGCATCTGCAAAATAGCCACCTAAATTTCCTTGTTCTGTAAATATCGCTACTAATAAAATGATTATGAATAAAGCTAGGGCTGCTCTATCAAACTTCAAATTGTTTTGCTCAGAAAATCTTTTAAAATTTCCTCTGACTAAAATTCCAACAAATGTTGGTAAAGCTATAAATAAAAACATCCTTACTGAAAATTTTAAAAGATTTAGATCAAATTCAACTGATGAAAAGAAGGCTGCATAAACTTTTAAAAACATTGGAATTGTTATAAATGATACTAATCCACAAATTGAGGTAATAGATATTGATAAAGCTACATTTCCTTTGACAAGTTTAGTTGCATAGTTTGACATTACTGCAGAAGGTAGAATTAATAATAAGAATACTCCTAGTTGAAATTCGGCCTGCATTGGGAAGAAAGAAATAATGATAATTCCAATTAAAGGGAGCATTATCATTTGACATATTAGTGCAACAATAAGATTTCTTGGTTTTTTTAATACCTCAAAGAAATCTTTATAAGATAGATTGAGACCCAAAGAAAACATGATAAAAATCATGCCAAGTGGTCCAACGGTTTTTACAAATTCCACAATTCCCTCATAAGCTTTATGAACGAAAAAAAATAAAATTCAAGGCATTTTTGTTCATTTTGGGGTTGCTAAATCATAAAATTTAAGATTATTTGCGTAATCTATATAAAATGTCTTTAAGAGAGTTAAAATTTTCAAATCAGATCCAAGAAGAACAAATTAAATCCGTCTATCACAAAAATTTTAATTATATTGTTACAGAAAGATTTTACTTCCAACAACAGTGGCTAAATGCTGCTTATAATAGATTTAAAGACTTTGATAAGTATTTAATCTTAATTCATTTAGTACACAAAACTTTTAAAGCATATGGAGACTTCCAAATTAAAAACACATTTGATGAGTTTTATGCAAAAGAAACTTACGAAATACCAAAAATAAATGTAATTGATTTATCAAGAGAATTACTAATTTCTAAAGAAACTACTAGAAGAAAAATTTTAGAGATGGAAAGAGATGGAGCTATTAAAAAAGATAAAAAAAAAATAATGATAAATCGTAAAGGACAAGAGTACCAAAAACCAAAAGATTCAATTCGAAACATGGCAAGATTACTTTCAAGATTTACAGATTTTTTAAGTCAAGCAGGTTATTTAGACAAAAAAGTTGAAAACTCTGTTTTAGATAAAAAAATAAGAGATAATTTCACACAAATTTGGACTATCTTTTTTGAATTTCAAATACCAACTATTGTAGGTTGGAAAAAATTTTTTGGAGATATAGAGACTTGGGCTATCTGGGCTCAATGTGCTTATAATCAAAATCTTGTAATGAATAAAGGTTTTAAAGAAAGTATAAGTCCGGAATTAACAGCAGATAATTTTATTGAAAAAATTAACAATTGGGGAAACCAAGGTTTAAATGCAATGACCATATCTGAGCTATCAGGAATACCAAGACCTACAGCTCTTAGAAAATTAAATACTTTGATTAAAAGAAAATTGCTTAAAAAAGATAAAAATAATCTTTATCTTTTATTCGGGTTGCCAAAATTGGATACAAATACTATTGAAAAAGATGTAACTTTAAAAGCGGTTCGTGATATTAATAAAAGCAATGAAGAAAGATTTATTAGAATGTTAACGAGAATATTGAATACTATCGTATTTAATTAAAGAGACGCAATTATACCAGTAATTACTATTACAGAACCAATTAAACCTATAAATAAAAGATTTTCTTTTCTCTCTCTTTTCTTCTCATCTCTTACTCTTGATAGTAAATCGTTGATATCAACTTTAATGTTTGGCGTTTTTTTAAGCTCTACTTGTTGATCGTAACTTGATGTTTCTCCACTCATAGTTCGTATTAAACACCAACTGATTCGCTCTTTCAAGAAAAGTGTTGTTCAAAATGAGTTGTAGATTTTAAAGCTTTGTCCAAAATGGTCTTACAAAGAGCTGAGCTTTTTATCATTAAGAGGTCGGGTGATCACAGATGCTGGGTATTTTTTTTTCTCAACCTCTATCTCAAAGGCTTGTTTATCTATCTGATCACTAGTTAAGCCTGAATTAATGTAGCCAAATGCTAAATTTTTGTTGTAATTAAAAGAGTAACAGCCAGAAGTTGTACGACCCACAATCTTATCTTTTAAATAGATCGGCTCGTCGTGAAGCAGAAGAGGTGCTCCTTCTTTAGAATGGTTCAAAATGAGCATTTTAAATTTCTTATGGTCCTTTTTGTCATGTTTTTTTTCCAAAGCAGCTCTTCCAATGAAATTTATATTCTTTTTAAAACTAACAGCAAAGTTTAAACCTGCCTCAAATTGGTTTTCTTCAGGTGAAATATCGTGGCCCCAATGTAAATAACCACTTTCCATCCTCATAATATCCATTGCATGCATTCCACAAAGAGAAATTTTATAAGTTTTTCCTTTATCCATTAAAATATCAAAAAGTTTTAAAGCATTTTCCTTTTTTACATAAAGTTCAAAACCTAATTCTCCTACATATGAAATTCGTTGAGCCCATACTTGAACATCATTTATTTTAACAAATTTAGCTGTAGCAAATTTAAAGCTTTCATTAGAAAAATCATCAGAACTTATTGAAGAAATCATATCTCTACTTGTTGGTCCAAACAAACCTAAGCAACAATAATCTTCAGTAACATCAGTTAATTTCACATCTTTAGAAATATGCTTTAGAATATGAAACTTATCATGTTCTCTATTAGCAGCAGAAGAAACAATTCTAAAATAATTCTTTTCAATACAAATAACAGTTAAATCAGTCTCAATTCCACCATCTACATTTAACATTTGCGTATATTTAATTTTACCAGGTTCGTTTGGAATATTAGCTGTACATAATATTTGTAATTCTTCATGTACTTTCTCCCCTTTTAAATCAAATTTTGAAAATGGAGATAATTCAAATAAACCTACATTTGATCTTGCGTTTTTAGTTTCAAACTCTGCACTTGGATACCAGTTTTGATAATTATAACTATATTTATAATCTTTATTTTTTTTGTCTTTTGAAAACCACATTGGTCTTTCATAACCACCAGAAACTCCAAAACATGCACCATGTTTTTTTAGTCTATCGTGGTAGGGAAGAGTAATTACATTTCTTGAAGTTTTGTGTTGTTTATACGGCCAATGCATTCCATATAAATCACCAAGGGTTTCTGTAACTCTTTCTTTAATAAAATTAATATTAGAATGGAATTTTTGAAATCTTTTAATATCATAGCTGAAAATATCTTCATTAATATGACCATTCATCATCCATTCAGCTGTAACTTTACCAACTCCACCAGCGCTTGCTATTCCAATACTATTTAAACCACAACAAACAAAAAAGTTTTTAACTTCAGGAACTTCACCTAATAAAGTATTTGTGTCTGGTGTAAAGGATTCTGGCCCTGCAAAAAACTTTCTTATTCCTGTTTTTTCAAGAATTGGAAATCTTTTCATGCATGCATTTAAATAAGGTTCAAAATGTTCAAGATTTTCTGGAAACTCACCAAAAGAAAAATCTTCTGGAACTTTATTAGTTTTATCAAATGCAGGAATAGATTTTCCTTCAAATATTCCTAAAAGTAATTTTCCAGCATCTTCTTTAAAATAAGTTCTGCTATCAAAATCTCTAATCACCGGTAAATCTTTTGGCACTTCTTTTATTGGTTCAGTAATTACATAAAAATGTTCAGCAGGATATAATGGAATACTTACGCCTAATTTTTTTCCAATTTGTCTTGACCACATTCCTGTTGCTAAAACAATATATTCACATTCAATTTTTTCTCCATTTACGACAACACCTTCTATTCTTTTATTTTTAACTAAAATATCTTCAACTGGTGAGTCTTCAAAAATTTTTGCACCTTCTGCTCTTGCAGCTTTTGCAAGTAACTGGGTTATTCCGGATGGATCTCCTGAACCATCGCCTGGCATTAAAATACCACCAAACAAATCATCGTTTTTAATTAATGGAACTTTTTCTTTGATTTGATCTTTATTTAAAATTTGTACTTCAACATCAAAAAGTTGAGCAGTGGTTGCTTGTCTTTTTAATTCTTGCCATCTTCCCTCTTCTTGAGCAATTGACATTGCACCATTTAAACGAAGTCCTGCAGAATGATCTACTTTCTTTTCAAGTTCTTTATATAAATCTAAAGAGTATTTTCTTATTTTTGTAATGGTTGCAGAGGGTCCTAATTGACTGACTAATCCTGCTGCATGCCAAGTGGTTCCTGATGTTAATTTATCTCTTTCTAAAAGGATAACATCTTTCCATCCAAATTTTGCTAAATGGTAAGCACATGAACATCCAACAACTCCACCACCAATAACAACAACTTTTGTGCTACTTGGTATTTTTTTAGTCATCTAATTAATTTTTGATTGCTTCTCCTGCACTAACATATTCATGACCAAAAACATCTGCAACAGCTTTATAAGTCACATGCCCTTTGTGAACATTCAATCCTGCTAAAAAGTTTTTATCTTCACCTAAGGCTTTTTGATAACCTTTATTTGCTAATTTTACTAAGTATGGAAGAGTTGCTTTATTTAGTGCAAATGTAGAGGTTCTAGGAACTCCACCTGGCATATTAGCTACGCAATAGTGAACAACATCATTTACTACGTATGTTGGGTCTCCGTGAGTAGTTGGTTTACTTGTTTCAACACATCCACCTTGATCAATTGCAACATCCACTATTACTGAACCTCTTTTCATTAATTTAAGCATATCTTTAGTAACTAATTTTGGAGCTTCTGCGCCAGGAATTAAAACACCTCCAACCAATAAATCAGCCTCTGAAACTAATTTATTTAAATCAACTTTATCACTTTGCTCTGGAATAATTTTATCACCAAACATTTTTACTAATTGTTTTAATCTTTCTTCAGACTTATCAACTATATGTACTTTAGCTCTCATACCTGTAGCAATAATTGCAGCGTTTTCTCCAACTACTCCACCACCAAGAATTAATACATTTGCTGGCTCACCGCCTGGTGCCCCACCTAATAAAATACCTCTACCCTTTTGATTTTTTTCTAAACAGTGTGCTCCAGCTTGAACCGACATACGTCCAGCAACTGCACTCATGGGTGCAAGTAACGGAAGTCTGCCATTATCATCTGTAACTGTTTCATAAGCAATATTAATACTTTTGGATTTTATCAATCCTTCAGTAAGTTCTTTTGCTGCCGCTAAATGAAGATATGTGTAAAGAATTTGATTTTCTCTTAACATATCTACCTCAACTTTTTGAGGCTCTTTAACTTTAACTATTATGTCTGCATCATTAAAAATATCACCAGCTGTCTTTACAATTTTTGCACCAGCTTTCGTGTATTGATCGTTATCAAAACCAGCTTCAAATCCACCATTGTTTTCAACTAAAACTTCATGACCTTCACCTACTAAAGTTTTTACGCTTTCAGGTGTTAATCCTATTCTGTTTTCTTGAGGTTTTATCTCTTTGGGAACACCAATTTTCATAGAGAAAATTAATTCTTTTTACTTTTACTATAGTTAGTAATTCCAGTTCTTAGTTTCTCAATTATTTCGTCAATATGTTTTTTCTCACAAATAAACATTGGTGCTATAATTAAACAGTCTCCAGTAGCTTTGAAATTTACACCTGCATCGTAACAATGTTTAAATGTTGCAAGTCCTGCTCTACCTGGTTTTGTATCCATTTTAATGTCGATACCACCCATCATTCCATATCCTCTTATGTTTTCTACAACATCAATATCTTGTAATGAGAATAAACCTTTTTGGAAATAAGGAGCTAACTCTTTTGCTCTTTTAAAAATATCTTCTTTTTCAAATATATCTTGTACTGCTAAAGCAGCTGCAACAGATATTGGAATTCCAGAATAAGTGTATCCATGGAAAAGTTCGATAACTCCTTTAGGAGAATTATCCATTACTGCATCATAAATTTCTTCTTTACATGCAACTACACCAAAAGGAACAATTCCATTTGTTGTAGCTTTTGCCATTGTCATGATATCTGGAGTAACACCAAACTCCTGTGCACCGAAAGTCGAACCTGTTCTACCCCATCCAGTAATTACTTCATCAAAAATTAAAAGAATATTATGTTTGTCACATAGTTCTCTTAGTCTTTGCAAATATCCAACTGGTGGAACAAGTGTTCCTGTAGATCCTGCAATTGGCTCTACGATACATGCTGCAATATTTTCGGCACCAAAGTTTGTACAAATTCTCTCTAAGTCGTTTGCAATTTCTGCACCTGTTTCAGGTTGACCAGATACAAATTTATGTTCGTCTAAATGAGTATGTCTCATATGAACTACACCTGGCATCAAAACACTTGCATATGCTTTAACATTATTGATCATACCGCCAACAGAAGTTGCTCCGATATTCATACCATGATAGGCTCGTTCTCTTCCTACAAATCTAAATCTCTGTCCTTCACCTCTTGCTTTATGATATGCAATACTAATTTTAATTGCAGTTTCAACAGCAGTTGATCCACAAATTGTATAAAAAATTCTATTTAAGTTTCCTGGAGTGTGTTTTGAAATTCTAGTTGCTAATTCAAAAGATCCACCAAAACCTTGTTGAAACGGTTGTGCGTAATCTAATGTTTTTAATTGATTTGTAATTGCATCTATAATTTCTTTTCGACCATGGCCAAGCGGATTACAAAAAAGACCAGAGCTTGCATCGATTTGTGTATTGCCTTCATGATTTTTTAAATAAACACCTTTTGCTTCTGTAATTAATCTTGGTCTTTCTTTGAAGTCTTTATTGGATGTAAACGGCATCCAATGTTCATTAAGCGAATTTGGTATTGAAGGTTTTTGACTCATTTTTTTTATTCCTAATCTTTAGACTAATTAATATTAATTAACTATAAAAATCTATTATACCAGTACAACTAAAAATTGAATAGTCTATTTTGACACCCATTCTTGTTAACAACTTCATTTACTTCTGGTCTATTTTCAACTTAAATACCGCTTATAAATTTAAATAAGGAGAGGAATAAATGAGAAAAATACTAAGTTTTATTCTTGGAAGTATCTTAGCTCTAAACTTAACTATTTCAGTTGCTAACTCAGCTGCAAAAGAAGTTAGAGTTGCTTACTTTTTAGAATGGCCTAGTCCAAACCTAGAGGACATGCAGAAGAAAAATTTTGCTAAAGCTTTAGGTGTACCAGTTAAGTGGACTAACTTCACAAACGGTGGAGCAATGACTGACGCTATGTTAGCAGGCGACATCGATATTTCTTACTCACAAGGTTTAGTACCTTTCATAAACGCAGTTAAATCTAAAGCACCTATCAAGCTTGTAGATATAGCTATGGAATATGGAATGGGTGGAACAACTTGTGTAACTTCAAATGCTTCAGGTATTACAAAAGCTAATGCTACTGAACTTGAAGGTAAAAAAGTTGCTGTACCGCTAGGAACAATGGCTGAATACGTTTTTGATGAAAGTATGAAAGTTGTTGGCGCAGACAGAAAAAAAATGGATATCATTCAAATGGACCCTGAAGAAGGTGCTGCTGCATTAGTAAGTGGTGATGTTGTAATGGCATGTTTATTTGGTGGAAATTCAATTAAAGCTGCAACAGCTGTTGGAACAAGATTACTTACAGTTCAAGAAGCAAGAGACGCTGGTATCTTAGGAATAGATATTACTTCAGTAACTACTAAGTTCATGAAGGAAAATCCTGAAATGCTAAGAACTTTTATTGAAGTAACTCATGAAGCTAATGACAGATACAGAGCTGGCAAAAGCGACATGAATGCAATGTCTAAAGCTTCTGAAATGAAAGTTGGTGATATGAAAGAAACTTTAAGTGGTTTCAAATTTTTAACACCAGCAGAGACTAAGCAATCTATGACCAAAGGAAATCTTGATGCATTCTTAAAAGGAATGGGAACACCAAGAGGAAACGTAGACACTAGTTTCTTACCTTTATAATCATAAGGTAAAATAGATTTAAATAGGCGCCAATTTTTTTAATTGGTGCCTATTTTTTTTATACCAATTTTAATGTAAGGTCTTGTTATGAGTGATTTAGTTTCTCAAAATCTAAATATGATCTTTAAATCTCCTAAAGGAGAAACTGTTCATGCATTAAAAGATTTAAATTTCACAATCAAAAAAGGAGAACTATTAACAGTTCTTGGTCCATCAGGATGTGGAAAAACAACTTTACTAAATATTGCAGCTGGTTTTATTAGACCTACATCAGGAACAATTACTTTAGGATCAAATGAAATTAATGGTCCTGGAGTTGATAGAGGGATGGTATTTCAACAAGGCGCTTTGTTTGAATGGTTAACTGTTTCTGAAAATGTCAACTTTGGATTAAGGATGAAGAAAAAAGATCCAGGTGAAACTCAAAAAAAAGTTGATGAGTGGTTAGAAATAGTTGGTCTAAAAGGTTTTGGAAATACTCCTACTTATCAATTATCTGGTGGTATGCAGCAAAGAGTAGCGCTTGCAAGATGTTTAATTAATGATCCTGATTTAATTTTAATGGATGAGCCTTTGGGTGCATTAGATGCTTTAACCAGAGAAAAAATGCAATCACTTGTTTTAAAAATTTGGAAAGAAACTGGAAAAACAATTATCCTAATTACTCATTCGGTTGAAGAAGCTTTGTTATTGGGTGAAAGATTATATGTGATGGCACCAAGGCCAGGCAGAATTCATAAGGAATATAAACTTCCATTTGCAGAAATGGGTTTAAAAGAAGACTTAAGAGAAATTAAAAAAAATAAAGAATTTTCATCAAAACGAGAAGAAATACTATCCATGATATGGAACATGGAAGAAGAAATAATGGGGAAAGATAATTAAATGTTTACGCAATTTATTACAATATTAATACTAGTATCAATTGTTGGATGCATTCTTTACGGAAGAAGATTAATTCGAACAGAAAAAGTTGACGCTGTATTTGGTAACCCTGAAAGGGCAAAAGGTGGAACACATTGGATTATTGTTGGAAGTAGTGCGATACTATTAATTTGGTTATATTATTCTTGGGATATAGCAAAGGGTTTTTATCCTAAATCTGCTAATGAATTGTGCCAAGTTGCTAAAGTAAATGAGTCTCTTTTAGGTTTAAAATATCAGTTTCCAATTGAAGAGAGAGAATTTAAAAGTACATCGATAATAAAAATTGAAAATAAAAACCTTCAAATAATCACTAAAGAAATACAAAACTCTCCAGACTTAAGTAGCCCACAGAAAACAACTTTAGTTGGATTTATCAACGAGACGAGACAGTTAATTCCTTTGCTAACAAACGAAAATTTAATGGAAACAGATACAAAAATTCAGATTAAAGAGATGACTGAGGAAATAAGACTTTTAACGTCAAACTTCAAAAAGAATGATTACCCATTTGAAACTGATGAACAAAAAAATGAAAGACTAAGAGCAGTATCTGAAGAAGGTGGTTGGGGTATTACAAAAGTTCAATCTGGCACTGGTTCAATAGAAAACACAATTGAAGTTCCTTTAGTCCCAGCTACTAATAAAGGTCTTAAATTTGATGCTGCTGCAAAAGAACTTGAGATAATAAATGATAAATTTTTTAAGTTGAGAAATCATAATCCACAATTTAAAAATTCTATTAAAGCCTTAAAGGATAAAATTAAGGAATATAGGGGCGGCTTAGACGATACAGAGGAAGTTGCATCTACCTTTGCTAAAAATATTGTTAAAATCGCAAGAAGAATAGAGTTTGCAAGTATTTATCCACCAAATGCACTAAATGAAATGCAAAAGGCAATTGTTGAATTCGATAATGTTCAAAAATCTGAACAAGGTGGATTACGATTTGTAGATATGTTTTTATTTCCTGCTGGAACAATTGTATCAAGTGGAACAAGTTGTTCTGAACAAGGTTCTGGAAGATGGTTGCCTAAACCATCAGATACTCTTAATAAATTTATCTTAATGTCAAAACCAAGCGTTGGTTACAAAAATATACCTTTACTTTGGATAGATATGATGGATGTAAGTAAAATAATTGGATTCATTTTACCTGATTGGATTGCAGATGTTCTTCCAGGAGAATACCCTATTCACACTAAAGATGGTGTAGTTGAACAAAACTTTAAAGGAAGAGTTCTTAAAATTGTTACAGGAGATTTTAAATTATTTAAAATCCCTGTTCCTTATGGACACATATGGGATTCATTTTTAAGAGTCTTTTTAGGACTTATCTTTGGGATTTTAATTGGAGTTCCGCTTGGATTATTTATGGGTTTAAATAGATTTGCTAAAGGTTTCTTTGATCCTTTAATTGAACTTTACAGACCTGTGCCACCATTAGCATGGGCGCCTTTAATCATTTCAGTTTTAGGTATCGATAATACTGGAAAAGTATTCTTGTTATTTATGGTCTCATTATCAATCATGATTATTTCTGCTCGAGCTGGTGCATCTGGAACTCAATTGTCAAAAATTCATGCAGCTCACTCACTTGGTGCATCAAAAAAACAAATTTTAAGATACGTAATCTTTCCTAATTCTTTGCCTGAAATTCTAACAGGAATTAGAGTGGCGGTTGGAATGTGTTGGGGAACACTTGTTGCAGCAGAATTTTTAGCAGGTACTACAGGAATTGGATTTGTTGAAAATGTCGCAAAAAAATATTTCCAATATGAAGTTATTTGGATAACTATTTTCATTATGGGTATGCTGGGACTATTATTCGACGTTACATTAAGAAAAATAATAGATAGAACTATCCCATGGCGTGGAAAAGGTTAATTCTATTTTTATTTATTTTTTCAGTATCTGCTAAAGCTTCAGAATTTAAAATAAATAAAGTTACAGATTTAGATGCTCCTTGGGGCTCAACTTTCATATCTGATAAAGAATTATTAATTACTGAGAAGTCAGGAAAAATTAAATTAATAGAACTGAGCGCGGGAAATGTTTCAGAAGTAACTCATAATCTTAAAATATTAGAGGATGGTCAAGGAGGTTTACTAGATATTTTATATAAAGATGATATTATTTTTGTTAGCTACTCAGAGGATCACGGAAAATTTAAATCTACTACTTCTATTGCAAGAGCAAATTTAGATAGAGCTGAATTAAAATTTGATAATATATTTGTTGCTCAACCACCTATTAATTCAGGTTATCATTTTGGTTCTAGACTAGCAGTTAAAGATGAATTTCTATTTGCATCCGTTGGTGAAAGAGGACAAGGAATGATAGCACAAGATCCATCTCAACATCCTGGCAGTATAGTAAGAATTAAATTAGACGGAAGTATTCCAAAAGATAATCCTAAATTTATAGATAAAAAAGATTGGCTACCCGAAATTTATCAAATTGGTGTAAGAAACCCGCAAGGTTTAACGGTATCTCCTTTTGATCAGAAAGTTTATGCAAGTAATCACGGAGCAAAAGGTGGTGACTGGTTTGGAGAAATTAAGAAGAGTGAAAATTATGGATGGAAAATATTAGGTTGGGGTGGAACAAATTATAGTGGAACTAAGATAGGACCAAAATGGATGCCTGGTTACACAAAAGCTATTAAATATTGGGTTCCTTCAATTGCAACAAGTGCAATAACAATTTATAAAGGTAATGAATTTAAAGAATGGAATGGTCAAGCATTAGTAACATCTTTAAAAGATATGTCTTTAAGAAAGCTTGATTTTTCTAACGCTAAAAATGTGCGAGAAGAAATTGTATTTCAAAATCAAATTGGAAGAATTAGAGATATTCAGGTTCATCCCGTCAATGGAAAGATTTATTTTCTTGGTCAGGACGGTCTATGGTTGATGGAAAAAAACTAAAAAAAATTGTTATCCAAATTCTAAAAAAAAGAGGAATGAGTCTTTCTCATGCAACAGTAAGTGCTAATGCTTTAATTAATGCTGAGTATGTAGGTGCATATGGTCATGGTATATCAAGACTTAAGATGTATTGTGAAAGAATTAAGAAAAAAGTTATCAATCCAAAACCAAAAATTAAGATTAAGAAAATATCAAACTCAATATCTTTTATTGATGCAAACAATTCAATTGGATTTGTTGCAGCAGATACGGCTATTAAGACTTTAATAAAGAATACAAAAAAAACAGGCATAGGATTAGTCGGTGTTAAAAATTCAGGACATTATGGTTTGTCAGGTTATTATGTTGAACAAGCAGTTAAAAAAAATTTAATGGTTTGGTGTTTTACTAATGCTCCACCTGCAATAGCACCTTATGGCGCAAAAAAAACTTTATTTGGAACTAATCCAATTTGTTTTGGAACACCATCAGGAGGAAAAGTTCCATTTATCTTAGACACATCTGTTTCGATGATTAATAGAGGTATCATTAGAGTTGCTGCCAGACTTGGAAAAAAGATTCCAGCTGGTGTTGCCTTAGATAAAAACGGAAACCCTACAACAGATGCAAAAAAAGCTTTAAAAGGAGTTCAGCTTCCGATTGCGGGTTTTAGAGGGTCAGGTCTTGCATGGATGGTTGATATTTTAAGTGGAGTTATTACAGGGGCTGCTCATGGTGGGAAGGTCAGAGATCCATTTGATGATTTTAGAGGACCTCAAAACGTTGGACATTTATTTTTAGCTATTAAGCCTAATATCTTTATTGGGAAAAATTATATCAAAAGAATAAAAGAAAATATAAGGATTATAAAAAAGCTTCCGCGAGCTAAAGGTTTCGCCTCAATTTCTTATCCTGGAGAAAATAAAGCTAAAAGGTTTTCAAAAAACTTTAAAAAGAAAATTTACTTACCAAAAGAAATAGAAAAAGATTTAAAAAGATTAATTGGTGCTTCGTCTAAGTAAAAGCATAAAAGCAAAACCCGTAACATACATAATTAGTGCATAAGTTGCTGTTGGTATGATGAAAATAATATCATCAAAAATTTGTGTTGCTGCAAACACTGCTAATGTACCATTTTGAATTCCACATTCTAAGGCAATACATTTAACCTGAGGAATTCCAGATACAAATTTTTTTGCTATTAGGTAAGCTAAAGCCATCATTACAATATTTAAAATTAAAGTATAAAGACCTGATTGCGTTAAATAGTAAAAGATATTTTCTCTTTCTTCAATCCAAATGGCTATAAATACAATGATAAATAAAAAGACATTAATCTTATTAAAATATTCAATTATCGATAAAATAAAACTTTCAAAAAATTTTCTCATTATCATTCCTAATAAAACAGGCACAACAACAACCAAAAACATTTTTAAAGACACCCCTATCATTGATAAATCTTTTGAAAAAATATCTACATCAAGAAAATTTGCTGACTGAAAAATAATTAATGGAACACTTATAATGCTTATTAAACTAATAATAGCTGTTAGTGAAATAGATAATGCAACGTCACCATCTGCGAATTTTGTAAGGATATTTGATGTAACTCCACCTGGAGCAGCAGCAATTATCATTATTCCTAAAGCAAGTTCACTAGGGATCTTTAATACTAAAATTAATATGATCGCGACGATTGGCAAAATTATTAGTTGACAAATGAAACCAACTAAAAAGTCTTTTGGATTTTTAATTACTCTAACAAAATCTCCTACAGTAAGACCTAAACCTAGTCCTAACATTATTAAGGCTAGTGCAATTGGTGCAATTAATGTAACGATTTCCATAATTTATATTACCACAAATATGCTCAAATTCCTTTATACTCATGTTAAAAACAAATATAAGATTTTTTAATGATTTCAGACAAGCATATAGTGTGTCCTAACAATCTATTGGATGCTGCTAGCAAAAAGAAGGGTGTTAGCGCAGCAATTGTGAATGCTGGAAAACCTTTGCCAATGCTCTCGGTTATGGATGCGGTAAAAGAAAATTTAATTAAACCAATTTTTATTGGGGATAAACAAGAAATTCAAAAATGTGCTGATGAAATCAAATTTGATATTTCTCAGTATGAAATTATTCATGAACCGGTAGAAAATAATACTGCAATCGTAGCCGCAAAATTGGCAAAAGCAGGAAAGATTAAAATTATTGTTAAAGGCCATATTCATACAGATATATTAATGAAAGAAGTTTTAAAAAGAGAATATCAACTCTTAGGAAAGACTAGACTAAGCCATATTTGGCATATGACTTTAGATAAAAATGATAAGCCATTAATCATTACGGACGGTGCATTAAATGTTATGCCAAACGTTAAAACTAAGATGCACATTTTAAAAAACGTAATCGGTTTTTCAAAAAGAATTGGAAACAATAGGCCTAAAGTTGCAGTCTTATCTGCCACAGAAGAAGTTCTTGATAGTATACAAAGTTCAATGGAAGCAAAAGAAATAACTGAATTATCTAAAAAAGAAAAATTGGAGGCTGATGTTTTTGGTCCTCTAGCATTTGATAATAGTATTTCTAAGAAATCAGCTTCCATAAAGGGAATAAAAAATATTGTTGCAGGTGATGCTGATGTTTTATTAGTTCCAAGTGTTGAAACTGGAAATGCTTTGGTTAAAATGATGATCTATTTCATGGGAGCCTGTGCAGCAGGAGTTGTGGTTGGTGGAAAGGTTCCTGTTGTAATAACAAGTAGATCGGATGAAGCAGTTGCAAGATTGGCTTCTATAGCTGCAGCAGTAGTTGCATTAGATTAATAATGAAATATAAATTTATATAAATGACAATAAAATATTTAAAAAAAGCAACTAAAACTGCTTCAACGGATGACACTAAAACTAAAGAGATTGTTCAAAATCTTTTAAAAGAACTTGAAAAGTCAAAAGAAGAAGGTTGCAAAGAATTAACAAAAAAGTTTGACAAATACGATGGAGAAATAATTGTCTCTAAAGAAAAAATTGAAGAGATTAAAAAGAAATTAGATCAAAAGACTAAGGATGATATTAGATTTTCTTACGATAGAGTTAAAAAATTCGCTGAAGCTCAATTAAAAAATTACGGACAAGACTTTGAAGTAGAGCTCTCAAATGGATTGTATGCTGGACAAAAACTAGTTCCAGTAAATACAGCTGGGTGTTATATACCTGGCGGTAGATATGCGCACATTGCTTCAGCTGTCATGAGTGTAACTACAGCGAAAGTTGCTGGAGTAAAAAATATTATTGCATGTAGTCCGCCGAAAGAAAATATAGGTGCTCACCCTTCAATAATTTATACTGCTGACTTATGCGGCGCAGATGTAATTTTAAACTTAGGTGGGGTACCTGCAATAGCTGCAATGACTTATGGTTTATTTGGTAATGCACCTGCTGATATTTTAGTTGGGCCTGGAAATCAATTTGTTGCTGAAGCTAAAAGAATTTTGTTTGGAAAAGTTGGTATAGATTTATTTGCTGGACCAACAGAGATTGGAATTATAGCTGACGAAACTGCCGATCCTGAAATTGTTGCAGTTGACTTAGTAGGGCAAGCTGAACACGGTTATAACTCTCCTGCTTGGTTGTATACCACAAGTCAAAAGTTAGCTGATACAGTTATGAAAAGAGTTCCCGAATTAATTGATGAGCTACCAGAAGTACCAAGATTGAGTGCTGAAGCTGCGTGGAGAGATTATGGTGAAGTTATTTTATGTGACACTAATGAAGAAATGGTCAAAGTAAGTGATGATTATGCTCCTGAACATTTAGAGTTACAAACAAAAAATTTAAAATGGTTTCATGAAAGATTAAAGAATTACGGATCATTATTTATAGGGGAAGAAACCACTGTTGCATACGGTGATAAATGTTCTGGAACTAATCATATATTACCTACTAAAGGGGCTGGAAAATATACAGGTGGTTTATTTGTTGGTAAATTCATTAAGACATTAAGTTTTCAAAGAATGACCAAAGAGTCTACAAAAGAAGTTGGTGCTGCAGCTGCTAGAATTTCAAGATACGAAGGAATGGAAGCGCATGCAAGAACTGGTGATGTAAGACTTAGAAAATACGGTTACTCCAATTAAAAGTTCATTTTAAAAGAGACATTACCTGACAAACCTTTTGTGTTTTGGCTTGTTGTCTTACCATTGATTGAAAAACCAACTTTACCATTATCTAAAACATATTTTTCATATGCTAATCCAGCCAGCAATGATATTTCTCTAATTAAGTCGTTTGCCTGATCGTAAGTGGCTGATGTACCATTAATTGAATAAGTTTGTTTTTCATCACCAATTAAATTTCTAAAATTTAAATCCCACTTAATTGACAATTTACTCAATTCATCTTTTTTAATCTCATAAACATCATTCAGATAAAAAGAAATATTTCCAACTTTTCTATTTCGCCAAGAGAAATAATTACTCTCATCATATGAGGGTGTTACAGAAAAACTTGAGGTAAAACCTACGTTAGGAATGATATAAGGATTATTTTTTTTTGCCCCGATGTGTATAGCATACGTTTGAAAATTGCCGTCTGTGATTAAAGTACCACTTGATGTGGTGTTGGTAAGTATTTTTCTTTCAGAGTCTTTTAAAGTAACTCCTGTAATTAAAAAAGTTTCTAAATCAAAAAAATTTTCATTTTCTTTTGAAAATATTCCGCCGTGTAAACTCTGATAATTAATTTTATAATCTTTTGTAAAATCTTGAATTCCGCCTTCAAATGCCATTACAATATTTGAATTCTCAGTTGGATAAATTATGTTTGCACCAATATTAATTAATTCAAACTCTAATCCTTTACTGGAAGCATTCTGGTCTCTATTTAGATTAGAGGCGTAAACTTCACCCCATCCTCCCTCATTATTATAGAAATTTGAGTTTGTGTAAGAATTAAAAAAGTTTCTTAAATTAATTGTTTTATAACTTAGTAACTCATCTAAAGTTTCACTTCCACCTTGTCCAACTGATCCTGCAGAGCCTTTGACAATTTGGTTACCATCTAAGTCTTCTAAATCAAAATCACCTGATGTTTTATAGTAATAAGATTGTCCAATACCGTGTTGAATTTTTAATTTATTTCCCGATGTACCTGAACTTGCACCGATTGTACCAATTACTAAACCACTATCTTTTAATGTAACAGTATTGTTATCTCCTATAAGAAGAACTGAATTATTATCAGCACTATTTTTATTTTCGATTTTTCCACTATTTGTTAGTGTCGAACTAGTATCTAGTTTAATTGTCTCATTAGTATTTGAATTATAAATATGACCAGATGAGTTATTAGTAACAGTTGTAGTTGTTGCATCAGAAAAAAAGTTAATAGCTCTTTGGTCGTCACTAAAAATTGTTCCAGAATTAGTTATAGTGTTTCCCGAAGTTTCATCACCAGTGTCTTGTTCACCGGAAATAGCATCCCCCGTACCTGATCTTATAATACCACCTGAATTATTTGTAATAGTTGATCCTATATTATCTTTTAAGTTAATTGCCTTAGAGCCAGCTGCTCTAATTGTTCCTGAATTAGTAACTGTTAGTCTTGTAGCGTCTGCACCTTGTACAGCATTATTTAAACTTAAAATTGTTCCACCTGAATTTACTGTCACAGAGCTATCAGATTGTGCATTTATGTGAGCTCTATTTTGTGTTGAAAGACTTCCTAGAGTAACTCCTGAATTAATTGTAAGTGTTGACTCTTCAGTAAATTTAATCTGTCCTGTCTGCGTTGATGGCGCAAAATCCTCAGCAAATGATTTGTTAAACAATCCTAGGGATAGTGCGATTACAATTATTTTTTTTACAACATTCATGGCTAAAAAATGAAACTAATAGCAAAGGTGAACTCCAAGCGAAAGCTTAAATTCTGCCCATATTATTTAAAAAATTTAGTGGCAAGCTATATTAAACTTTTTTAATCTCCAATAATTATAAGGCCAAGGTGTTACGAAACCTACTATCAACATTAATGGCACTACCCACCAAGTTAATATTGCTCCGCCAGTTAAAATATAATCAGTTAAATTCATTGCAACTTCCATACTGATCATAGATATAAAACTCATCCCTATTGCTGTATTAAATGCTTTTCTAAAATCAAAATTTTGTCTCATTAATACAACTGTTTCCAAAATAATACTGGTAATTAAACCGTTTATTATTGCTAATGTCATTATTCCAAGAACTGGAAATGGAATTTTACTTAGTTGGAAGAATAATATTGTTCCAAAATCACCAATTGAACATCCAAGTAAGCACCATGCAGTGTTTTTAGCACTTCTTTTCCATGTATGACTACAGCTCCAATTAAAGTTATTTGTATTATCCAATTCCATTATTGTTTTAAGGACTTAGTTAGATTGTTCTCTCATTTTCCTTGCATGTATAAAAGATTTTACACATTGCAGGGTAAAATAAAATCCTGTGATAGCTAACATAGTTTTTGAAAGATCGGCCCAGAAATTTTCAAATGCATATCCTGAAATTATTGTTCTAATTAAATCTAAACCTCCAAGAAAAGCAATAAGTCCAAAAAGGACCACTATGTGCATAAAAAGTTTTTTTCTATTTTCGAACTTAACAGATAAATATGCAAAAATTAAAATTGGGATACCAATAAAGGCTGGGATATATGATGTGAAAGAGTCACTTCCACTAATAAAACTGATTACTATTCCCCAAATAATTAGAAATAGTCCATAATAAATTGAAAATTTTTCTATCGGTATTCCAAGTACTTTAAATTCTTGAATAATAGTTTCGTTTGATTCCATATCAGTTAAATTACTATAAAGATGAAGTTTTATCTAATCTAATTTAACGCTAGCAACCATCCCAATTTGATAGTGGCCAGGTACATTGCAAGCAATTTCAATATTCATGGCATTATCGAACTTCCAAACTAGATCGCCTTTTTCATTTGGAGCCAAAAGAACACTATTACTATGTGAGTGTCCCATTGCTTTATCCATTTTTGCCATTTTTTTCATTTTCTCTCTATCAATTTTGTCTGCTAATAAAATTTCATTCTCAACCATTCTTTCCATCTCTGGTTGATGTTTTTTATGCATCATTGCATTAGCAATATTAAATTCATGAACTAAGTTGCCTGCATTAACTACTTCAAACTTTATCGTTTCACCTTTTTTAATATTAAAAGATTTTGGTTCATAATAGTTATCAAACATCTTAACTTTGATAGTTCTGTCAACTTCAGAAAGTTTACCTTTTGAACCTATTTTCATGTTCATATCAGCGTGTGCTGTTGAAATGAATAATGATAGTAAAATGATACGTGAGAAAAATTTATGCATTTAAAAATTAATATTATTGTAGAGTTTTTATTTTTTCTAAGAAAAGATTTCCCCATTGATCAGAACCCTCATCTGATCCATCACATTCTTGTCTTTCTAAAACTTTATTTGCTCCTAATTCAACTAATCTTGCATCAACTTTCTTTCCTGCTCCACAAAAAGTATCATGCGATCTATCACCTAAAGCACAAACACTGTATTTTAAATTTTTTAAAGAATTATTAGACTCTTTTAAATCTAACCAGAAGTCCTCACCGTTTGTTGGAAGATCACCTTCTCCAGTTGTTGAAGTGACAATTGCAACATTATCCATTTTTGAAAAGTCACCCATTGTAACGTCATTAAGTTCTTGTTGATTAGTTGTAAATCCCATTTTGGTAGCTTTATCATTTAATCTATCAGCTACGCCTTCGGCAGTACCACCCATTGATGCCCATAAAATATTTATATTTTTGCTCATATTAGTTTTTTTTTAACTCCTTATCATTTTTTAAGTTTGTATTTTTTGATTTTTCTTTTTTCTCTATATCCGCACTTCTTTTTAATCTTACTCGAGTATCAATTACGTCGGCAAAGTTATGATTTACATCTCTATGCCCTGCCTCATCATCTCTTATAACTCTAACAACATCTTTTAAAGTAGAGTGCAGTGGTAAATTCCAGTAATTAATCGCGATCTCTGGTGCTGGTTGATCTTTAATTTTACCAGTTTCCAATTCGTGTAAATATTCAGTGTAACTTCTTACAGCTTCTTCTTCAAAATACCCAACAATTCTATGCGCTGTTCTTTGTGATATTAAATAAATTAAAGCGTATGTGACTATGAAAATAAATTGAGCTGTTAAAATAATAACTCTTTCTAACCAAGTGGGCTTTGCAATATGAATGAACGTCATTAAATGCATTCTTTCATTTTCAGCTTCATCTAACAAAGTTTTAATCCATCCTCTGTCATCTTCCATTTTTCTTAAAGATTTTAAATGAATAAGCATTCCCGCAACCATTCCTGGAACTGCAGCTACAGTTTCAAGAACTACTGCTCTATGCCCATATCTTTTCTTAAAAAAGGTATCAGCTAAAAACCTTAAAAATTTAGTAAAAGATAATGCTACCTTGTCACTTAAATTTTGTGGCTCAAAATGTTTGTTTAACTCGTTCATACCCAACTTATTTAGTATGAATTCGAAAAATTCCAATGAGATAAAATCGCTTCCAGAATTGTTGATTTACATAGGAAATTTGAAAATTTCACCTAAAACGTAAATTGCTAATGAGGACATGAATAATATTATGATTAGATTTATTACCTT
>CACOXX010000014.1 GCA_902631265.1 uncultured Pelagibacteraceae bacterium
TTATATCAAAAATTTCTTAACTAAAGAACTGAGGGAAAAAACTTTAGTCGACGATTTTATCACTTATCTAATTTTGGGAGTAATTATTGGTGGTAGGCTAGGCTACGTAATTTTTTACAATTTTTTTTATTATTTAAGTCATCCTTTTGAAATATTTTTTATTTGGCAAGGTGGTATGTCTTTCCATGGTGGCTTGCTGGGTGTTTGCCTAGCCACTTATATATTTACTCAAAAATATAATTTAAATTTTTTTAGATATACAGATTTTGTGTCCCTTGTGGCACCGATAGGAATTTTTTTAGGTAGGGTTGCAAATTTTATAAATTCTGAGCTTTACGGTAGAGAAACTGATTTTATTTTTTCAGTTAATTTTAATAAGGTAGATAATCTTTTTAGACATCCTTCGCAATTATACGAAAGTTTTTTTGAAGGTATTGTTTTGTTCGTAATTCTAAATTTCCTTTGGAAAAAATTTTCAGAAATTCCTGGAGTAATATCGTCACTATTTTTAATTTTTTATTCTCTTTTTAGATTTATAATTGAGTTTACAAGGGAGCCCGATGCTCATCTAGGTGTCTTAATGAATATTTTTACATATGGGCAAATGTTATCAATTGCATTTTTTATTTCTGGAGTAATACTTTTTAAATTTGTAAAAAAATGATCACTAAGGCACAATCACTAGATAATTTTATTGATAAATCTCTTTATGAAAAAAATAAAGGTTATTATCAAAGAAAAAAGGAATTTGGTCGAAGAGGAGATTTTATTACATCTCCGGGAATTTCAAAACTTTTTTCTGAAATGATTGGTATTTGGACTATATCATTTTGGGAAAATTTAAATAAACCAGAAAAAATCAATTTGGTAGAATTAGGTGCAGGAAATGGGGAACTCCTAGAAGTCTTAATCAATACTTTTAATAAATTAGAAATTGTAAAAGATAAATTCAAATTTTTTATTTTTGAAAAAAGTATATCTCTTAAAAAATTGCAAAAAAAAAAATTTTCAAAAAACGTTACTTGGTTAGATAATTTTGATAAATTGCCAAATTCTCCAACTATATTTTTGGCAAATGAATTTTTTGATGCTTTGCCAATAAAGCAGTTTATTAAAATAAATGAAGATTGGTACGAAAATTATGTATTATTAAATAAAAGTAGAAAATTCTCTCTTGAGAAGAAAAAAGTCACTAAAAAAAAGATTGAGAAAATTTTTAATCAAGGAATCGATAAAAATCAAAATTTTATAGAATTTTCACCTTTAATGGTCAAATATCTCAAAAGTATTTGTAAAAAAATCAAATCTTCTTCGGGGGGTATTTTATTAATTGATTATGGTACCTCCGACAAAAAAATGTATGATAGTTTACAAGGGATTAAAAATCATAAAAAAGTAAATATTTTTGATGACTACCAAAATATTGATATAACTCATCATATAAATTTTAACTTTATCAAACAAATTGTTAGTTTAAATGGATTAAAAGTTGGTGGTATTACTAATCAAGGAAGTTTTTTAAAAAACATGGGAATAGATTTAAGAGCTGAAATATTATCGAAAAAAATGGGTTTCCTAAAAAAAACAGATCTTTACACAAGAATTAGAAGGCTAACTCACAAAGATGAGATGGGTGAATTGTTTAAAGTAATGTTCGTAACTACGAAGGATAACAATTTTAAGACAGGATTTAATGACATTAAAATCTAAAAAATTAGTAAAGTTTAAAAATGTTTCACATGGTTTTTTTGGAAAAAAAGGAGGAGTATCAAATGGAATTTATAGTGCCTTAAATTGTGGCCCTGGTTCTAATGATAAAATTTCTAATGTTAAAAAAAATTTAAAAATTGTTTCAAAAAAGTTTAAAATTTCTCCAAAAAACCTAATATTGCTTAATCAAACACATAGTAACAAATGTCACTTTATTCTGAAAAGACCCTCAAAAAAACTTATCGGAGATGGCTTGATTACAACAAAGAAAAATTTAGCTTTAGGTATTTTAACTGCTGATTGTGCTCCAGTTCTTATTTATGACAAAAAATTGCCAATGATTGCGGCTATACATGTTGGCTGGAAGGGTGCTTTTAAAAATATTCTAAAAAAGTGTATAAAATTTATGATTAAAAAAGGCTCTGAAAACCAAAATATTTCTGCAGTCATAGGTCCATCAATATTTAGAGAAAACTATGAGGTAAAAAGGAATTTTATGAGAAAATTTTTAAACCTTAATAGTCGAAATCGTAAATTTTTTTACTTAAAAAAAACTAAAATTTTTTTTAATCTAAAAGAATTTATCAAATCTCAGTTAAGATCATTAAAAATTAATAATATAGATATAATTAACAAAGATACTTTCAAAAATAATAGTGAATTCTTTAGTGCTAGGAGAGCTTTAAAAAATAAAGAGAACGATTATGGTAGAAATATATCTATAATTATGCTTAAATAACTTTTTTCTAAAAAATGAAACTTCTCACAGGGAACAGCAATAAAAATCTCAGTTCGAAAATTGCAAAATATCTTAAAGAAAAACTTGTAAATTCTAACATAAGAAAATTTAAAGATGGTGAAATTTATGTAGAGATAAATGAAAATATAAGAGGTAATAATATTTTTTTCATTCAGTCAGTATCCTCCCCAGCAAATGACAATTTAATGGAGATGTTGCTTTGCATAGATGCTCTAAAAAGGTCATCTGCTAAAAATATCACGGCAGTGATTCCTTATTTTGGATACGCAAGACAAGATAGAAAAGTGGTGCCTAGAACTTCAATTTCTGCAAAACTAGTTTCAAATTTAATTACAAAAGCAGGGGCTGATAGAGTTGTCACTGTAGATTTGCATGCTGGTCAAATTCAAGGTTTTTTTGATATTCCGGTAGATAACCTTTTTACAACACCGTTATTTGCAAGACATATTAAGAAAAAAATTAAAAGTAAAAATATAATTTGTGTTGCGCCTGACGTCGGAGGGGTTGAACGAACTAGAGCCCTAGGAAGAAATTTAAATGTAGGACTTGCAATTATTGACAAAAGAAGACCAAAGCCTGGTCAATCTCAAGTCATGAATGTAATTGGAGATGTGAAAGGAAAAACTTGCATAATAAATGATGACATAATTGACTCTGGTGGAACAATCATAAATGCTGCTAAGGCTCTTAAACAAAGAGGTGCAAAAGATGTTTATGTTTATATTACTCACGGTGTTTTAAGTGGAGATGCTGTGAAAGCTATTAAAAATTCTCCGATCAAAAAACTCGTTATTACAGACACAATTAATAATGAGAATAAAGTAAGATCCGCAAAAAATATTGAAATTTTGTCAATATCTAACTTAATGGGTGAAGCAATTAGAAGAATATCAAATTCTACATCTGTTTCATTTTTGTTTAAATAATTTACTTGTTTTATTAACTAACTTGAGTTAAAACGCTTTCTCTCTATGAATACGATTGATGCAAGTTTAAGAAATACTAAAACTTCTGGTGAAGTAAATAAACTTAGATCAGAAGGTAATGTTCCTGGCATAGTCTATGGTGGAAAATCTGAAACTCAAAAAATATCTATTTCAAAAAAATTGTTGAAAAATCTTATTGAGAAAGAGAACTTTTTATCAAGTATATTAAATTTAAAAATTGATGGCAAAGATGAAAATGTTTTACCTAAAGAAATTTCTTACGATATATTAACTGATGATCCAATCCATATTGACTTTTTAAGAATCGTAAAAGGTTCAAGTGTCATAATTGAAATACCGGTAAATTTTATTAATACAGAAAAATCTCCTGGTTTGAAAAGAGGTGGTGTATTAAATATAGTTCGTAGAAAAGTTGAGCTTAAATGTCCATCTGAAAATATTCCAAGTGAACTGGTTGTTGATTTAGATGGAGTTGATATAGGACATTCTTTTAAAATTTCTTCAATTAAACTTCCTAAAAATGTTGAACCAACTATTCGTGGTAGAGACTTTGTGATCGCAACTGTAGCAGCACCAACAGTTATTAAAGAACCAGAAAAACCAGCAGAGACAGAAGAAGGAGCAGAAGGTGCGGAAGCAGCTGCTGCAACTGGTGAAGGAGCTGCAGAAACTGGTGATGCAAAAGATGCTAAAGGGGCCGAGGGTGAGAAAAAAGAAGCTGATAAAAAAGAGGACCCAAAAAAAGGTCAGCCTGAAAAAAAATAATTTACAATTGAAGAATTTAATTAAATAATGTTACTTTTTGTTGGACTAGGAAATCCTACACCGAATTCTGAAAATAATAGACATAACATCGGTTTTAAAATTATTGATGCAATAAATAATAAATTTAAATTATCAAAACAAAAACCAAAATTTAAAGGACTTCTTACAACTGGAAGTATCAATAATAAAAAAGTTTATGCAATAAAACCTCTAACCTTTATGAATAATTCAGGAATATGTATCAGAGAATTAATGGAGTACTTTAAAATTGATGCAGAGGATGTAATTGTTTTCCATGATGATTTAGATATTGATTTTGGGAAAGTTAAAGCAAAGTTTGGGGGATCAGATGCAGGTCATAATGGTATTGCCTCAATTGATAAGTTTATAGGAAAAGAATATTCTAGAGTTCGAATTGGTATTGGCAAACCAAAAAATAACATAGCAGTAAATGACCACGTCCTGAAAGATTTTGACGAAGATGAGAAAACAGAACTTGAATCAATAAAAGAAAATATCACAGATAATTTATCAATTCTCATTGAAAAAAAACTGGACTTATTTTCAAGTACCGTAAACAATAAATAATTAAATGGGTTTTAAATGCGGTATCGTAGGTTTGCCTAATGTTGGAAAATCAACTTTATTTAACGCATTAACAAATTCTACCAAAGCACTTTCTGGAAATTTTCCTTTTTGCACAATCGAACCTAATGTTGGCATGGTGCCTGTTGTAGACACAAGGCTCGATAAACTTGTTCAGATTTCAAAATCCAAAAAAAAAATTTATACAAGTATTACTTTTGTGGACATCGCAGGACTTGTAAAAGGAGCCTCGAAAGGTGAAGGTTTAGGAAATAAATTTTTATCCCATATAAGAGAAGTTGATGCGATTATACATCTTTTAAGATGTTTCGACTCCACTGATATTCAAAACGTTAATCCTAACGTTGATCCAATTAGAGATTTAGAAATTATAGAGACTGAAATGAAATTAGCAGATTTAGAATCAATTCAAAAAAGAATTGATAAAAAAAATAAAAAAAATTTAAATGAAAAAGAATTTGAATTACTTAATCAAGCATTAGAATTAATTAATAATGATAAGCCAATTGATAACTTAAAGCAGAATTTCGATAAAAATGAGATATCCTCTTCTGGTCTTCTCTCATTAAAACCAAAGTTATACGTGTGCAATGTTGATGAAGACAGTATACAAAATGGTAATAGATATACTGAACAAATAAAAAAATCTGTAGATATGGAAAATGTTATAATTATATCAGCTGATATCGAAAACCAAATTAATCAATTAAATAATGATGAAAAAGAAAATTTTATGAAAGTTATGGGAATTAAAACAACAGGTTTAAATAACCTGATTAATAAAGGTTATAAATTGTTAGAATTAAATACTTTTTTCACGTCAGGCCCTGAAGAAAGTAGAGCTTGGACAATTGAAAAAAATAGTTTAGCGCCCACTGCTGCAGGAAAAATTCATACAGATTTTGAAAAAGGTTTTATTAGAGCGGAAACTATTTCTTATGATGATTTTTTGAATAATGATGGTTGGGTCAATTCTAAAAATAATGGTAAAATGAGGTTAGAGGGAAAGGATTATATTGTAAAAGACGGTGATATTTTAAACATTCGTTTCAACTCTTGACCATATTTTTTTCATACTAAAATAGACTAGCACAGTAAGTATGATCAAATAAACAATTGCCCTAAATCCTGTTTTGTGCCTTTGCTCTAAATGAGGTTCTGCAGTCCACATAAGAAAGCTTGTAACATCTTTTGCCATTTGTTCTTCAGTAGCATTTGTCCCATCAGAATATTCTACAAGACCATCAGAAAGTTGTTTG
Source organism: uncultured Pelagibacteraceae bacterium (assembly GCA_902631265.1). GTDB lineage: Bacteria > Pseudomonadota > Alphaproteobacteria > Pelagibacterales > Pelagibacteraceae > Pelagibacter. The sequence continues at coordinate 6,048 of CACOXX010000014.1, forward strand.
GGCATCTTAATTTTGTTTCCGTACATGTATTTGTTGTAATAAACCCCATCATCTAGTTTTATATTTTCTGGTGGGTCCACATAGCCTAGTAAAACTGAGTATATATAGTCAGCTCCACCTGCTCTCGCCTTCACTAAAACAGACATATCTGGTGGATAGGCACCTCCATTAGCTGATTTAGCTTCCTCTTCATTACTGTATGGCATCACAAATTTATCAGAAAGTTTAGCTGGTCTTGTAAACATTTCACCGTCTTGATTTGGACCATCAGTAATTTCAAAGCTTGCAGCGATGGCTTTTGCTTCTTTTACAGAAAATTCTGGCCCACCTTTTTCAGACAAGTTTCTATATGAAACATATTTTAAAGAGTGGCAAGAAGCACAGACTTCATTGTAAACTTGATAACCTCTCTGAAGTGAAGCTCTATCGAATTTACCGAATGGACCTTTGAAAGACCAGTCAGTTGTCAATAATTTACTTGTATTTTCTGCAGATATTGAATTTGCAAAATTTGTATTCAAAATTAAAAGGAAAAAAAGAATTTTAAATATTCTTTGCACTATAGCTTCTCTTTTCTTACATCCGTATTTTTTGCCATTGCAAGATCTGCCGATCCTCCTAAAACTGGACTAGTAATACTTAAAGGTAAAGGTGTTGTTTTTTCAATTTTACCCAAAATTGGAAGTATCAATAAAAAGTGTAAAAAGTAATATGCAGTAGCTACTCTTGCAATTAATAAATATAATCCCTCTGCTGGCATTGCCCCTACATAACCTAATATTAAAACATCGATTACAAGTATCCAGTAAAATTGTTTGTATAACGGTCTAAATACTGCTGATCTTACTTTTGAAGTGTCTAACCATGGTAATGCCGCTAAAATAAATATCGCTGATAACATTGCAACGACTCCTAAAAGCTTATCAGGAATTGATCTTAGGATTGCGTAAAATGGTAACAAATACCACTCTGGTACAATATGAGCTGGGGTTACTAACGGGTTCGCTTCTATATAATTGTCTGCATGTCCAAGAATGTTTGGAGAGTAAAATACAAAGAAGGCAAATACAATCATAAATAAAAGTAATGCAAATAAATCTTTTATTACAATGTATGGATGGAATGGCACAGTATCCTTAGAGGGCTTTTGAATATCTATACCTACTGGATTATTATTACCTGGAACATGAAGTGCCCATATGTGTAAAACAACCAGACCCAAAATCAAAAAAGGTATAAGATAGTGTAGTGTAAAAAATCTTGTCAACGTTGGATTGTCAACCGAATAACCACCCCACAACCATGTAGTTATACTTTCACCCACTAAAGGAATAGCACTAAACAAATTAGTAATAACTGTAGCTCCCCAAAAACTCATTTGTCCCCAAGGTAATACATAACCCATAAACGCTGCAGCCATCATTAATAAGTAAATCATAATTCCCAAAATCCATATAATCTCTCTTGGGGCTTTATAAGACCCATAAAACAAAGATCTGAATATGTGAATGTAGACTGCTAGGAAAAACATTGAAGCCCCGTTTGCATGAATATATCTTATGAGCCATCCATAGTTTACGTCTCTCATAATGTGTTCAACGCTACTAAAAGCTAAGTCTGCATGAGCTATGTAATGCATAGCCAAAACAAGACCAGTTATAATTTGAGTAATTAAACAAAACGTTAGAATACCCCCAAACGTCCACCAGTAGTTTAAATTTTTAGGTGTAGGGTAATCTGTTAAGTGATTTGCTAGTGTAAGCAAAGGCAATCTATCATTAAACCATTTTCCAAATTTTGATGAAGGAGTGTAATTGTGATCGCTCATTTTAACCTATCTTAATTGTATTACTATTTACAAATTCGTATTTTGGAATTTCTAAATTGGTTGGGGCTGGACCTTTTCTAATTCTTCCTGCTGTATCATAATGAGAACCATGACATGGGCAAAACCAACCACCATATTCACCTTTGTCTGCTAATGGTACACATCCTAAGTGAGTGCAAACCCCTAACATAACTAACCACTCCGGATTTTGCGCTCTATCCTCATCTTTTTCAGGATGTTTCAAATCAGAAATTTTTACGTTTCTTGCTTCGCTGATTTCATTTTCTGTTCTTCTCTTTATAAACACTGGTTTGCCTCTCCATAAAACAGTAATTGACTGACCTGGCTGCAAACTACTTACATCTACTTCTGTGCTAGCAAGAGCCTTAACCGAGGCATCTGGATTCATTTGATCAATTAAAGGCCATGCAGCAGCTCCTGCACCAACTGCTCCTACAGCAGCTGTAGCTGTAAAAATAAAGTCTCTTCTATTAGGTTTTTTTTTGTCTGACATTAATACTTAATTTATTTATTATATGATTTCATATAATATAAAAGTGGAATTTTTCTATAGCAAGAATGACACATAATAACCCAAAATTAACAGCTAAAATTGCTCTCTATCAGCCTGACATTCCTCAAAATACTGCATCCATAATAAGAACTTGCGCATGTTTGGGTGTAAAATTGGAGATTATTGAACCATGTGGCTTCACTTTTCATGACAAGCGTTTTAGAAGAGTGGTAATGGACTATTTAGATGAAAAAATAATTAAAATTTACGAGAATTCAGATCAATTTTTTGAAGCAAAGAAAAACTCAAGAGTGGTATTAATGACTACTAAAGCTAAAGATTCGCTCAAATCATTTAAAATAAAAAAAAATGATACTTTTTTATTTGGTAGAGAAAGTGCAGGTGTACCAAAGAATATTCATCATGAAGTAGACAAAAGAATAAAAATACCTCTTCTTAAAAAAAAAAGATCATTAAACTTATCGACAACTGTATCTATGGTGGTGTCGAAATTAATATTATAATCAAATTAATCTATGGAAGAAAATATTAAAAAAAAATTAGCGCGAAATTGGTTTTTAACGATTCAAGAATTGATTTGTCACGAAATTGAGAATATTGAAAATGGATCCTCTTATTTTAAAACGAAGGCGTGGTCTAGAAGTGAAACAAAAGATGAAGGAGGTGGAAAATCAAAGCTTCTTAAAAACGGAAAAGTTTTTGAGAAAGTAGGTGTAAATTTTTCTGAAGTATATGGAAATTTTTCAAATGAATTTAAAAAAAAAATACCTAGATTTAACAATAGTAAAGATTTTTGGGCATCAGGAATATCAATTGTTATGCATATGAAAAATCCTTATATCCCAGCAATGCATTTTAATACGAGATACATAATTACAGATCATGGATGGTTTGGTGGAGGTATGGATTTTACTCCGTGCTTTAAAGACTCAGCGCTAGAAAAAATTGTTGAGAAAAAATTAAAAATGATGTGCAATAAACATGGCAAAAATTATTACAAAAAATATAAAAAATGGTGTGATGATTATTTTTATTTACACCATAGGAATGAACCGAGAGGAATTGGAGGAATATTTTTTGATTATAAGAAGGAAAACTGGGACAGAGATTTTGCTTTTGTAAGAGACGTAGGTATAGCTTTTTCATTTTTATTTAAAGAAATAATTACAAAAAAATTTAAAAAAAGATGGAAAAAAAAAGACAAACTAATCCAAAATAAAAAAAGAGGTAGGTACGTTGAATTTAATTTGCTACATGATAGAGGTACAAAATTTGGATTGCAAACTGGAGGAAATGTAGAAGCTATATTGATGTCATTACCTCCTACAGCTAATTGGGACTAAATTAATTTATGAAAGAGCCAATAACAATTAACGGACTAAATAAACTAAAAGAAGAATTAGTTTTTTTAAAAGAAAAAAAAAGGCCAGAAATAGTATCTGCTATTTCGGAAGCTAGGTCACATGGTGATTTAAAGGAAAATGCCGAATATCATGCAGCTAAAGAACAGCAGTCACATAACGAGGGTCGTATTCAGCAAATTGAGGATATTATTGCAAGGGCGAACGTTATTGACGTAACTAAAATCGAAAATCTTGGAAAGGTAATATTTGGTTCAACTGTTTACCTTAAAGATTTAGATTCTAATGAAAAATTTACATATAAAATTGTTGGCAAAGATGAAGCTGATCTTAAAAAAAACTTAATTTTTTTTCAATCACCAATAGGAAAAGGATTAATAGGAAAAAATAAAAACGATTTAGTTGAAATAAAAACTCCTTCTGGTGAAAAAAATTTTGAAATTGAAGATGTCAAATATCTTTAATTAAGAACAATTTTCTTAATTTCTTCTTTAGAAATTTTAAAATCATTATCAACCCAAAGTGTCTCTAGTTCTTTAAGTTTTTTCCCCATTTTTTTTCCAGGTTTGTAATTAAAATTTTTAATTAAAAAATCTGCATTATAAGGAAATTTTGGCAAATCAGTTTTTTTAGTAATTTTAATCAGATCATTAAGTGCTTTCTCGTTTTTATGAAAAATTAATAATTGCAAAGTTATAAGATCTAAAAGACTTTCTTTTTCACCAAAATATATTCTTTTTTTCAACTCTCTATCAAAAAAACTTTTCTCTAAACTCATTTGATAATTATCGTGAATATAAAGAAGTCTCTGTTTATCTTGGTTAGAAAAATTGAATTTATAAAGTATATAATTAATACTATTTAAATCTTTGATCATCATAGCACTTAGCAATACAATGAAATTCTTGTTTAATTGTATATCTTCAATAAGAAGTTTGTTTTTGTCAGTTAAAAATGAAGTATTGTTTAAACTTGGGAAAACAAGTTCAAGAATTTCTTTTGAAAAATCGTCCTTTTTTAGATTTATGAACCCCTTAGAAAAAATGATTTTTTTTAATTCATCTATTAATCTTTCTTTAGAGATTTTAAGCAAGCCATCTAAATTTTGTTTGATAATTTTTTTTATTTTTGGCTCATGGTCTTTTTTTGAATAGTTTAAGAAAAATCTTATATATCTGAGTATTCTAAGGTAATCTTCTTTAATGCGTTTTGATGGATCTCCAATAAACGTGACACAACCATTTTCTAAATCTTTTGTTCCATTAAAGGGATCAAACACCTCACCATAAATATTCGAGTATATTGAGTTAAAAGTGAAGTCCCTTCTCTCAGCATCTTCTCTCCAATCTTTTGAAAATAATACTTTCGCGTGTCTTCCATCAGTAGATATGTCCTTTCTTAAAGATGTAATTTCAAATTTCTTGTCTTCAATAACTGCGGTTACTGTCCCATGATTTTTTCCAGTTTCAAAAAAAGAAATATTATTTTTCTTCAACGACAGTATAACTTCGTCAGGATTTATGTTTGTTGCTAAATCAATATCATCCACCAATTCATGGCAAAAAATCTTCCTAACACATCCTCCTACATAGTAAATATCGCTTTCATCTGAAAAAGACTTAATTGCATCAAATATTTTTTTTACTGGAAAATTTTTCTGAATATCCAATGTATTCTTTTTAAATAAATCGTTTTTACTGTGGTTAAAAAAGTTATTAATTAATTTAAACATAACTGGCTGGGGCGCTAGGATTCGAACCTAGGAATGGCGGTACCAAAAACCGCTGCCTTACCACTTGGCTACGCCCCAAAATTAAATTCTTATAACACAACTAATCGAAAATTATATAGTTTTAGACATTACAGACCAATATTTTTTGTATTTATTGGTGAATAATTTAGACGCATTTAGTAAGTTTTTTTTAGACTTACAATAGGCAACAAAGCTAGAACCAGACCCTGTCATTCTTACAAATTCTATCCCTTTTAAGCTTTTCAAAAAAAATAGTGGTTTGCTAATATTTCTAAATTTTTTTAATACAATTGGCTCCAAATCATTCTTTTTATTATTTAATTTAAGCAAATTTTTTTTATTTGAAGGTATTTTCTTTGAAAAATTTTTAAATTTTGAAAAAATATATTTTGTAGAACATCCAATTTTTGGTTTAAATATAAGCAAATGATAACTCAATCCTTTTTTTAATGATTGAATTGAATTGTTTGAGTTCAAAAAAATTGGGCTCTTGTATAACCCTATTTTTACATCGTTACCTACCATTTCACAAACCTCTAAAATTCTTTTTTTATTTAAAACTACAATTTTCCTTTTTAAAAAAAAATTTAGAATTGAGGCAGCATTCATAGAACCCCCTCCCATACCTGACTTTTGAGGAATATTTTTTGTAACTTTTATATAGTATTTTTTTTTAATTAGTCCTTTCTGGTCTAAAATTTTAAGTAAAGTAGAAATAGAATTTTTTTTACTTATTCCTTTAGAGAATTTTCCATCAAATTTTATAAAATGTTTTTTACGATTAATTGTCGATATTTCTATTCTATCATGTAGGTCGATAAAGCTAAAAAGAGACTGAATTCTATGAAATTTTTTTTTTTTTGAAACTACGTTTAAAAAAAGATTAATTTTTGCAAAAGACTTTATTACTTTTCTGTGCATGTGAAATTTAAGTTTTTTCTATACCATAGATAATCTTTTTTTTAACATCAATTTTCATTTCATCGTCTGTTTCTTCTAAATTTAATACATTGTTCCAAAAATATCTTGCTTGTATTTTTCTATTTAACATCCAAAGTATGTCCCCGTAATGATCATTCACTATTGGATCATATGGCATTAATTCTACAGCTTTCTTCAAATATTTTTCTGCATTTTCAAAATCGTTTATTAAATAATATCCCCATCCCAAAGAGTCGGTTATATAAGGATCGTTCTTTCTTAAATCATATGCTTCTTTTAACATTTCCATTGAAAGTTCAATTTTATAGTTTCTCTCCAACCAACTATATGCAAGGTAATTTAATACGTAAGGATTTTCTCGATTAATATTTAAAGAGTCTAATAAATCTTTGTCAGCAGTTTCGTAATCTCCAATCCTTTCAAAGCTACCTCCCCGCCTGTATAAAATGTCAGCATAAGCTTTTGATCTGTTGTCTAACAAGTCTAATAACTTAGAGTAAATTTTTATCGCCTCGTCATATTTTTCAAAACTTTTGTAAATTCCACCCATATCATACAAAATTTTTATATTATTAGTTTTTAATCCATCAAACTTTTTTTCTAAAAAATTGAGTGCTGCTGTTTCATTTTCCTGTTTTTTGATAATTGAAGATTTTTTTTTATTTTTATACCAACTAAAAATAAGATCTTCCTCTGAAATTAAATTCAACGAATTTAAAGCTAAATCGAATTTTTTATTACTAATATAATTTTCAGCTAATAGACTATTATTAAAATTAAATTCAGGATTTAGATAATTTGATAAAAGAATATAGAAATTTGACTTTTTATAAAGTTCTTGTGAAGAATATAAGTTAGAGATCAAAAACAAGAATTCAGATATAATATGATGTTCATTTTTACATGAGAACGTTGAAGTAATTTTATCGTATCTTTTACTTTCAATCCACTGTTTTGCTTGAGCAATTAAAATGCTGCTATTCGTATAATCAATTTTATTTTGTAACTCGTTTATTTTATTAAAGTCTTTAATTTGAGCTAAATAATTAATGTAGAAAAAAATATACCTTGAAAAATCTTCAGTATCTTTAATTACAAGCTCTTCAAATAAAAGATCTGTATTTTCTTTGCCTAAGTAACAAGACTGAAAAATCTTTTTTATTTTATCTATTTCACCGAACTGGACATCTTCGTTTTTGTCCATCTTTTTAAATATGATTGTATCTAGATAATCTTTTAATGTCTCTTTAATGATAAGCTCAAGTGTATCAAGTGGAACTTCATCCATTTGTTCCAAGGTTAACATCGCATTTGAGAAATCTTTTTTATTTATCGAATCTAGAGCTAAAAGCACTTTTGCTTCAAAAAAATTTGTTTCGTTAGCCTTTAATTGAATAGCTTTATTAAAAGCGATATCAATCTTATTGTTTAGAACTAATGAGATAAGATAATTTTCCAAGTAACTCTCATGAGTTTTAACAAGACTCTTCGTGTTATTTAAATATTTTAACGAATCTTTATCGTCTTGATTATTAATGGATATTATTGCTGAAAAATAATTTGATAAATACTTGTGGTTGAATTCAATATTTTCAGTTGTTTTAGCGTAGGAAAAAGTTTGATATAAAAAAATTATCAAAAAAAAACAAATTTTTTTCATACTTAAAGAATATGATTTTTTTTTTTAAATAAAAGAAATAAAATGCAAAAATACAACTTTATCAAATCTACTTTTAACTTCTCAAATGCTCCTATTAAAAGATTTGTGAAAATCGAAAAAAAGGAGGATTTACTTAAAAAACTTAAGGATGAAATCTCTAATATTGAAAATTGCACTCTAAAAAATAATTCAAATAATCTGGTTTTTGCTGATGGTGATCATGACAGTAACATTATGCTGATAGGTGAAGGACCTGGTCAAAAAGAAGATGAACAGGGAAAACCATTTGTAGGTGACGCAGGCTTACTTTTGAATAAAATGTTATCAGCAATAAATATTAAACGAAATAAAGTTTATGTAACAAATATAGTAAATTACAGACCACCTGAAAATAGAAAACCTAATGAAGTTGAGATTAATACTTATGCTCCTTTTATAAAAAAACATATTTCAATTATAAACCCTAAGTTAATAATATTGTTAGGAAGTACTGCGATGGAGGCCTTTTTTGGAAATAAAGAAAAAATTTCCAAATCAAGAGGAGTTTGGAAAGAATTAATTGTTAATAATAAAACTTATTTAACTATGGTTACCTTCCACCCTGCTTATTTGTTAAGACAGCCTGATCAAAAAAAATTTTCCTGGGCAGATTTAAAAGAAATAAAGAACAAAATTGAAGAATTGAAAATTGGAGTCTAAATCTCAAAAAAATGTAGCTGGAGTAGATGAGGTCGGTAGAGGTAGTCTTATTGGGCCTGTATATGCCGCGACGGTAGTCTTTAAAAAAGGTTTTGATAAAAAGAAAGTAAAAGACTCAAAAAAATTATCTCCTAAGAAAAGAGAATTTTTGGAAAACTATATAAAAAAAAATTCTTATTGGGCTATTGGGACTGCCTCAAAGAAAGAAATTGAGAAAATCAATATTTTAAACGCATCTCTTTTGGCAATGAAAAGATCAATTTTAAAATTAAAATTCAAACCTAAAATTGTAAAAGTTGATGGAAATAAAAAACCTAATATTAATAACCTAAATATAAAATCAGTTGTTAGAGGTGACCAGAAAATTCCAGAAATTTCTGCAGCATCTATTTTAGCAAAAGTCTCAAGAGACCGATTAATTAAAAAAATGTCAAAAAAATTTAAAGCTTATTTGTGGGATAAAAATGTTGGCTATGGAACTAGAGATCATCTTTCAGCAATTAAAAAATTTGGAATTACAAAACATCATAGAAAAACATTCAAACCAATACACAATATATTGAGTCCCAAATAATCAAAGGCACAATTAATCAAAATTAATTCAATCATGAGTTGACCTGGACTCCGACCTAGAGTCTAATTGTTTCTTTTAAAATGAGAGAGTTAAACTTAAAAAACAAAATTATAAACGGAGACAGTCTTAAAGAATTGAAAAAAATTCCAGATGAGACTTTCGATTTAGTTTTTGCAGATCCGCCTTACAACCTGCAACTAAAAAATAAACTAACTAGACCAGATAGATCAAAAGTTAATGCAGTAAACGATAAATGGGATCAATTTGAAAGTTTTAAGAAATATGACGAATTCACATATGCATGGTTAAGTGAGTGTAAAAGAATTTTAAAAAAAAATGGAGCAATCTGGGTTATAGGAAGTTATCATAATATATTTAGAGTTGGCACAGCTATTCAAAATTTAGGGTTTTGGATTTTAAATGATGTAATTTGGAACAAAAAAAATCCAATGCCAAATTTTAGAGGAACAAGATTTACTAATGCTCATGAAACTTTAATTTGGGCTTCAAAATCAGAGAATTCAAAATATACTTTTAATTATCAATCATTAAAATGTTTGAATGATGATTTACAAATGAGATCTAATTGGGATCTACCCATATGCAATGGAACAGAGCGTTTAAAAAAAAATGGAAAGAAGGTTCATTCTACACAAAAACCAGAAGCTTTGCTTCATAGAATTTTACTAGCAACTTCAAATAAAGATGATTTAATTCTTGATCCATTTTTGGGGTCAGGCACAACTGCAACGGTTGCAAAAAAATTAAGTAGAAATTATTACGGTATAGAAAAAGAAAAATCCTATTTCAAAGCTGCCGAACAAAGATTGAAGAATACAAAACCCATAGAAGATCATTATTTAGATACACTTAAAAATAATAAATCCAAACCAAGAATACCTTTTGGTTCATTGGTTGAGTTGGGAATAATTAAGCCTGGCACCATTATTTTTGATAATAAGAAGAAAATCAGTGCGAAAATTATGGTTGATGGGAGTATCAAACATGCTCAAACCGAAGGTTCAATTCATAAAGTTGCAGCTACAATTTTAGGAGCTGAAAGCTGTAATGGATGGACTTATTGGCATTGTGAATTAGGAAATACTTTCGTGCCAATAGATAATTTAAGACAAAAATTCTTGTCAAAAAGTTATCTATAAATTTTACCCAAATAACTTTCTAAAAACTTCTTATTTTTTACTAATTTTTTTAAAAAAATATTTCTAAAGTATACTGTTAAAGGATTTGATAAATGAAAAGCAAACTGATTCAATTTTGATCTATTATTTACCATTTTTGTTTTATTAACCCTATTTTTAAAAAAGTTAGCATTGGAATTATTTTCTATACTAGCAAATAGTTCATGTGCACCCTCTATAGACTGAGATGCGCCTTGAGCAAATGATGGTGGGAAAGCAAAAAAAGCATCTCCTATTAAATGAATGTTCTTATTTTTAACTTCAAAAAAATTATCACTGACAAACACAGGAAATATTTTTAATTCTTTAAGATTTTTAAAAAATTCCTTGTTCTCTTGGGGAATATTTTCCAAAATTTTTTGTATAAAAGATTTATCACTGAACAATGAGTAATTTTTCTGCTCTTCTGCTGAAAGTTTATATTTCATTATGGCTATTAAATTTAAATCTTCACTTGAGGAAACAGGATAAATTACATGATGAAAATCAGAGCCCAAAAATAACAAAATATTCTTTTTATCAATTATATTTGAATTTGCAGGTATCATTCCCCTTATAGCTAAAGTATCGTTATATTTTGGTTGAATTTGTTTGTTTGAAAAAAGATTTCTACTTTTTGAAAAAACCCCATCAGAAATAATTAGATAGTCACATTCGTGAGTTTCTTTATTTTCAAAGGTAAGTTTTATTTTTTCTTGCTCTTGATCAATTTTCGAGACACTATAATTTGTTTTGATTAAATCCTCTAAATCTTTTTTTAGGAAATTGATCAAAGTAGATCTTTTTAAAGTAGTATACTTACAATCATTTGAATTAAATTCAGATATATCTAGTTCACATATTTTATCTTGATCTTTTTTTGAATAAAAATTTATTTTTTCTGGATTAAATTTTTCGTTTTTTTCTAATTTGTTAAATCCAATTTCATTTAAAAATTTAACACTGTTTGTAGATAATTGTACACCGTACCCCTCATTTAGATTAAGAGAGTTTTTTTTATCAAAAATTGATACTTGATATTTAGGATTTTTTTTAAAAAGATTAGCTATGTATAATCCTGATATCCCTGCTCCGATAATTCCAATTTTTTTCATACATTACTTGAAGCTACTCTAAATAATTTTTTTGTAAAAGATGGTATTACTTCACTTGCTATATTCTTTCGGTTTAAAATTACGCCTTTATTTGTTGATTTAATTTTATTTTTATTAATTAAAATGTTCATATCTATATTAGATATCTTTATTTTTGTTTTTACTTTTGGTGAAGAGTTAAATTTTGACTTATCTATTTCATTCATCGGAAAGATTAATAAATTTTTAAGAAAGTTAAATTTATTGTTTTTAACCAACAACATTTTACTTTCATCCATATAAATATTTGCCTCAAAATATTTGGTCTTATTTCTTTTTATTTTTTTTATTAAGGAAAAATCTTTTCGTTTATATGAAATACAATTTATACTTATGGGACACTTCTCACATAGTGGAGAGCTAGGCCTGCATACTAAAGCACCTAATTCCATAATAGCTTGTGCATAATCACCTGCTCTTTCCGATAAACCAAAAAAATTTTTTGAAATTTGCATATTTTCTTTTGATATGTCTTTATCGCTTCTAAGGTATAAAACTCTTTTAAGAATTCTTTCAACATTTCCATCTAGAGGAATAAATTTTCGATTGAAAGCAATAGCCATTACTGCAGTTGATGTATAGTCACCAACTCCAGGCAAAGATTTTAAATCTTCAAAATTAGATGGTAAAATTCCACCGAATTTACTAACAATCATTATCGCAGATTTTTTTAGATTTCTGGCTCTAGAGTAGTAACCCAGTCCTTCCCACAACTTCATTAGTGTTTGATCATTTGTTTTAGATAACTTTTTAAAGTTTGGGATTTTTTGTACAAATCTTTTAAAATAAGGAATGACAGTTGAAACTTGCGTTTGTTGCAACATAAACTCACTAAGTAACGTAAAATAAAGTTTTTGTTCCTTAGAAGTATTTTTTCTCCATGGTAGAATTCTCTTATTATTATCGTACCAAAATAAAATTTTTTTTGATATAGTTGATTTATTCATGAATTTTAATTCTAATCAGAGATCTAAAGTCATTCAAGGATTAAGATCCTTTAAAGACACTTTACCCACAAAAGTAAAAAAATTGTTAAAGCAAAAAGGAGAAGTTTATTCTGAACTTATAGAAAATTGGAGAATGTTTGTGGGTGATGAGTTATTTTCTCTAAGTTATCCAAAAAAATATTTGAGCTCTAACAAGTTTAGAAAATCGGTATTGGAAGTCATGGTTAAAAGAGGTCACGAGGTCGAATTAGAGTATTCGAAAAAAAATATAATAGATAAGATTAATTCTTTTTTTGGATATGATTTAATTTCATCACTTAAAGTATATACTTTTGATAGGACTGATGAAAAACCAAAAAATCTTAAAAAATTTAAATCCAAAATTAATTTAGGAGAAATTAAAAATAAAAAAATTGAAAATTCTTTAAAAGAATTTGCCAAAGTGTATAGAGAAAAAAATGATTAAGAAATTTTTTATTATAATAGTTTTTGTTCTTTTGCAGACAAATATTAATGCATCTTCATTCAAGCCGATTATTGAAGGGAAAAAAGATGCAAAAATTAAACTAATAATTTATGAGTCCCTTACTTGTTCACACTGTGCAGATTTCCATAACGATGTTTACCCAAAATTAAAAAAAGAATTTATAGATACTGGTGTTATAAATATTGAGTTTAGAAGTTTTCCTTTAGACATGGCGGCTTTAAATGCTTCCAAATTAGCTCACTGTAACAACGATGGTAAATCAGATTTATTACATTTTTTATATTCAAATCAGAAGAAATGGGCCAAAGGCTCTACTATAGAGGAGCTTAATTCAAATCTTTCCTCTGTGATAAAGTCTTTCGATAAACCATTAGATGAGAATAAATGCTTTTCAAATAATGAATTAGAAGCTTTTATCTTAAACGAACGAATCGAAGGTGTAAAAGAATTTGATATAAATGCAACTCCTACACTCATTTTGAATAACCAAAAGTTTGAAAAAACGCTATCGTTTAAAAATTTAAAAAAAGCCATAGAAAAACTGTTATAATTCCTTAATGGAATTTAAAAAAATTCAATTAAACGGGTTTAAATCTTTCGCAGATAAAACAAGTTTACTTATTGAAGATGGTCTAACTGGAATAGTTGGTCCAAACGGATGTGGTAAGTCAAATATCGTTGAGTCTTTAAGATGGTGTATGGGTGAAACATCAGCAAAAAGTATGAGAGGCTCAGGTATGGAAGATGTAATTTTTTCCGGTACTTCAAACAAACCTTCCAAAAATATAGCTGAAGTGATTGTAAACCTATCGAATGATGGAAGTCTAGGATCACATAATTATAAACATATTCCCGAAATAGAAATTAGAAGAAAGATTGAAAAAGATAAGGGATCAAAGTTTCATATTAATGGAAAAGAAGTAAGGGCAAAAGATGCTCAAATGTTTTTTGCTGACCTTTCAACTGGGGCTCACTCTCCATCATTAATAAGCCAAGGCAGAATTGGATCGTTAGTAACAGCAAA
>CACOXX010000015.1 GCA_902631265.1 uncultured Pelagibacteraceae bacterium
ATGTACCAGAAAATCTTACTTTTATTTTTATTATTCTAATAATAATAGGTGGGTCTTTTTTTTCAACTAGTTCGGGTCTTAGATTTTCAAAGCTTTTTTTACTTTTTAGATTTTCAATAAATGAAGTTGTATCACATGCTAAACCCAAAAATGTTTATTCTAACAAACTACCATTTTTCAATTTTCATCTTGAAAGTGAAGATTTCAATAAATATTTTTTATCAGTTGTAATATTTGTAATTTCTCTGAGTATTTTGTCGTTATTCCTAACAGTTTCTGGAATAAGCAGTGAAACATCTTTTAAATTGTCAATTTTAACTCTCATGAATACAGTTAATTCCTCTTTAACTAATTTAGAAAATTTTAATTTTTATGAGTTAGGTGTTTTTTCAAAGTTTTCATTAATCCTTTTTATGATGATCGGTAGAGTTGAATTGCTATCTATTTTAATTATCTTGAAAAAATTCTTTTTTAAAAGTTAATTTAGTATTATAAATAACATCTATTTTGCGCCCTTAGCTCAGCTGGATAGAGCAACGGTTTTCTAAACCGTGGGTCGGAGGTTCGAATCCTTCAGGGCGCGCCAATATTCTACCTGTGGTTGATAATAGATTCTGTTAATTCAATTAATTAAGCCAATTTGCGCACCAAAGATAGTTGATCAATTTTTGTTAAAGTGCTTAAATTAATTAATTCAAAAATAATTTTTGAATTAATTTGTTAACAAATAAATAACTAAGAGGAAATATATGTTTAAACATTTAAAACAATTGACTTCTTTATTTGCTATGATTGCTGTTCTGTTTGCGTTCACAACAGAAGCAATGGCGAAAAAGTCAAAAACTCTAAAAAACACTCAAAAGAAGGGTTTTGTTAGATGTGGTGTTTCACAAGGTCTTCCTGGATTTTCAAATGCTGATGCATCTGGAAATTGGACAGGTATTGACGTTGATGTATGTAGAGCAGTAGCAGCTGCTGTACTAGGTGATGCTAACAAAGTTAAGTTCACTCCACTAAGTGCAAAAGAAAGATTTACTGCACTTACTTCAGGTGAAATTGATGTATTAGCAAGAAACACTACTTGGACACTTTCTAGAGACGCTGACATTGGTCTTACTTTCGTAGGTGTAAACTTTTACGATGGTCAAGGTTTCATGGTAAGAAAAAGCTCTGGAATTACGTCAGTAGATCAGTTTAAAAATGGTATCTCAGCTTGTACAAACATTGGTACAACAACTGAGCTTAATATGAGAGACTTCTTTAATTCAAGAGGAATTTCTTATGAGCCAGTAGCATTCGAAAAAGCAGACGAAGTCGTAGCTGCTTACGATGCAGGTAGATGTGATACTTACACAACTGATAAATCAGGATTAGCTGCGCAAAGAACTAAAATGAAGAATCCAGATGAACACATTGTTCTTCCAGAAACTATTTCTAAAGAGCCTTTAGGACCAGTTGTAAGACAAGGTGATGCTGTTTGGGAAGATATCGTAAGATGGTCATTAAATACTATGATCGAAGCAGAAGAGTACGGTATTACTTCATCTAACGCAGATTCAATGAAAACTTCTGATAACCCACAAATCAAAAGACTTGTAGGTGCAGAAGGTGAGATGGGTGCTGCTTTTGGTTTAGATAACGAGTGGAACTTAAGAATTATTAAGCAAGTTGGTAACTACGGTGAAAGCTACAAGAGAAATATAGCTGACACAGGTATTTTACCAGACAGAGGTCCAAATCAATTATGGACAAAAGGCGGAATTTTATACGTTCCACCAGCAAGATAATTCATCTTAAAATACTTAAAAAGGGCTAGATTTATCTAGCCCTTTTTTTTATTATACGTTCAAATGAATAATAAAATTAAAAGAATTCTTCCTCAATTTTTAACCATACTATTCGTAGTTTTAGTTTTTGGTTTTTTTACAATTAATGCACAAGTCAATATGGATAATAGAGGTATTGATTTCGGATTTGGGTTTCTATCACAAGAAGCTTCATTTGATATGCAATTCACTTTATTAGATTATGATGGTCAAGACTCTTACCTATGGGCCTATGTAGTAGCATTACTAAATACACTTTTAGTATCTTTTTTGGGTATAATATTTTGTACTATTTTAGGTGTTATAATTGGTATTGCTAGATTATCACAAAATTTTTTAATTAAGAATTCTGCGGCATGGTATGTAGAGTTTTTCAGAAATATACCTTTATTACTACAAATTTTCTTTTGGTATTACGCAGCATTAAGAGCATTACCTCTTCCTGAAAATGCCGAACCTTGGTTTGGTGTAACATACATGACTATCAAAGGTTATTACATTCCTTCTATGATTTGGGAAAATTTAAATGTATTTATGTCATGTTTGATAGCTACAATAGTTGCAATCATTTTTATAAGAATTTATGCAAAAAAGATTCAAGAAAAAGAGGGTAAACAATTACCTGTTTTATACATATCGTTAGCTCTAATTACTATTTTACCATTACTTTCATTTTTAATTGGGGGAGTAACTCTCGATTTTGAAATACCAGCGTTAAAACAATTGGCACAAACATCATTTATTTTTGAGGGTGGAATTGCTTTACCACCTGAGTTAATAGCGTTAGTTTTAGCACTTTCTCTTTACACATCAACTTTCGTAGCTGAATGTGTGCGAGCTGGAATTCAAGGTATAAGCAAGGGTCAAAAAGAAGCTGCTGCTTCGGTTGGTCTAACACCTAATCAAATTTTAAAATTAGTTGTTATGCCACAAGCTTTAAGAATTATTATTCCACCAACAACAAATCAATATTTAAATTTAACAAAAAATTCATCTTTAGCAGCTGCTATAGCATATCCAGATTTAGTTTTAGTTTTTGCTGGAACTGCTCTTATGCAAACAGGTAAAGCTATCGAGATAGTTGGTATTACGATGTTAACTTATTTATCAATTAGTTTAGCAATTGCTGCACTAATGAATTGGTACAATAAACGAATAGAAATTAAGGAAAAATAAAAATGAATTTAAGTTTAAATAGAATTAAAAGCCAAAACCAAATGACTAATATTTACATTGGAAGCGCTTTATTAATCTTAAGTATTCTTGATGTGTTTTTAAATTCTTTTTTTAGAATTAATATTAGTGGGTCTTTACCAGGAAATTTGAGTATTTTTTTCCCTCTAATTCTTGGTTTTTTAGGTTTGTCTTATTTAAGAACAGAATACAGTGGATATAAATTTTTAGACACTCTTAATAAGAATATTAATACAACTAACTTTAATGCATTTCTTACACTGTTTATAACTTTTGCTATTTTAAAAGCTTTTCCTCCAGCACTAAGTTGGATGGTGTTAGACGCCAATATATCTGGCGATACAAAAGAGGCATGTACAGGCACAGGAGCTTGTTGGACCTACATTAAAGTTTGGTTCAAGAGATTTATGTATGGAATGTACCCTAATGAACTTCATTGGAGAATAAATTCTGCATTTTTATTAGTTATAGGACTTGGTTTTGTTGGTTACTTTTTTAAAGAAAATTTAAAAAAATACTTAGCTTTGTATTACGTCGTAATCTATCCGATAATTGCTTTCTTAATAATCTATTATTTGATTTCAGGTGGATCATTTGGTTTAGTTTGGGTAGAAACTGGAGCTTGGGGCGGTTTATCTTTAACGTTTATTGTCTCATTTTTTTGTTTAATTTTCTGTTTTCCGCTTGGAATGATCTTGGCATTAGGAAGGAGATCTAATCTACCAGCAGTAAGATATATTTCAGTTGGATACATTGAATTTTGGAGAGGAGTTCCATTAATAACAGTATTATTTATGTCATCAGTAATGTTTCCAATGTTTTTACCTCAAGATTTCTTCATGGATAAATTAGTTAGAGTAATTATAGCTATAACTTTGTTTGAAGCCGCTTATTGTGCAGAAGTTATTAGAGGTGGCTTACAAGCTCTACCTAGAGGTCAATACGATGCAGCAAAATCTTTAGGAATGGGATATTGGAAAATGCATATTTTTGTAATATTACCACAAGCTTTGAAATTAGTAATCCCTGGAATTGCAAATACATTTTTAGCATTGGTTAAAGATACACCGTTAATATTTGTAGTTGGCTTAGCTGAAATTGCAGGAATGCTTGCCTTAGCTAAAACAAATCCAAAATGGCTTGGTTTTGCTATGGAAGGATACATTTTTGCAGCAATAATTTTCTGGATAATTTGCTATGCAATGAGCAAATATAGTTATAACCTTGAGGAAAAATATAAAACTGAAAGATAATGTCTAGTTCTATAATAAATATTGAAAACGTTAATAAATGGTTTGGTGATTTCCAAGTTTTAAAAGATATTAACTTAGAAGTACAACCAAAACAAAAGATTGTAGTCTGCGGTCCATCAGGCTCTGGTAAATCTACCTTAATAAGATGTATTAATAGATTAGAAGAGCACCAAGAAGGTAAAATTATTGTTGATGGAACAGAACTTAGTGAAAATACAAAAAATATTGAACAAATTAGAGCTGAAGTTGGTATGGTTTTCCAACAATTTAATTTATTTCCGCACTTATCTATTTTAGATAACTGCACTTTAGCACCTATTTGGGTAAAAAAGATGCCAAAAAAGCAAGCAGAAGAACTTGCAATGCAACAATTAGAACAAGTTCAAATAGCTGACCAAGCACATAAGTTTCCAGGTCAATTATCTGGGGGTCAACAACAAAGATCAGCTATCGCTAGAGCTTTATGTATGCAGCCTAAAATAATGTTATTTGATGAACCAACCTCTGCGCTTGATCCTGAGATGATTAAAGAGGTTTTAGATGCAATGGTTAACCTTGCTAAAGGTGGTATGACGATGATCGTTGTAACTCATGAAATGGGATTTGCAAAAGAGGTAGCAGATGAGGTTATTTTTATGGACGAAGGTATGATAGTTGAAAAAAATACCACAAAAGAATTTTTTGCTAACCCAAAAAGTGACAGAACAAAACTTTTCTTAAGTCAAATATTATAAAATTTGCATGCCTGACATGCAAAATATGTTGTATTTTCCTATATTTCTTAAAAGCAATTTAGAGCTTTTCTAATATTGTCAAGCCTCAAAATCACTCAAAAAAAATTTTTTTTCCGCTTGCATAAACCCTTAGGATAGAGTTCAATCTTGGTTTTTAAGAGGGGTCTTAATGGAAGATAATTTTAATAAACACTTAGGTAACAAACTTAAGTTGAGAAGACTAGCACTTGGTCTTACACAAACAAAAGTAGCAAAAGCAATCAACGTAACATTTCAACAAATTCAAAAATATGAAAAAGGAACAAATGGAGTAAGTTCTATAAGATTACTTCAATTATCAAACTATTTAAAAGTTCCGATAAATTATTTTTTTGAAGATTTTTCAGAATACCTAATAAATGCTGATAAAATTAAAGAAGGTCACATGAACGTGAACTATAATTTTTTAGTTAAGGTATATTCTGAGCTAACTAACGATCAGAAAATAAAATTTAGCAAAAATTTACAATCACTTAACGTTGGAATTCAAAAGACTGGTTAATTTGGCTCCTCGGGCAGGACTCGAACCTGCGACCAATTGATTAACAGTCAACTGCTCTACCAACTGAGCTACCGAGGAATGTAAAAATCAAAACTTACTTTTTTTTTACTTGAAAACAACTCTTTTTTTTGGAGGTAACGCCCGGAATCGAACCGGGATACAAGGATTTGCAATCCTCTGCGTAACCATTCCGCCACGTTACCGATAAATTTGATTATAAAACAATTTATAAGATGTTTATATATGAAATATTCTATCAAATTCAATCAGAATTTGTTTATTGTTAAATACGTTTATTGAATTATAAACTATAAACACCAATGAGTTCAGAAAAATATACACATTCTAAAGTAGAAAATAAGATTTACTCTTATTGGGAAAAAAAAGGTCTCTTTAAACCCAAAAAAAATAAAAAAAAGTATTCTATTGTAATTCCACCTCCAAATGTCACTGGAAGTCTTCATATGGGTCATGCATTAAACAATACAATTCAGGATTTACTCATAAGATTTCATAGAATGAATAATTTTGAAACTTTATGGCAACCAGGGACAGATCATGCTGGAATTGCAACGCAAGCTTTAGTTGAAAGAAAGCTTGAAAGTGAAAATATTGATAAACAATCAATTGGTAGAGAGGCTTTTATTAAAAAAGTTTGGGATTGGAAAAAGGAGTATGGCGATATCATCATCAATCAGCTTAAAAAACTAGGATGTTCATGTGATTGGTCCAGGAATGCATTCACAATGGATAAAAATTTGTCTGCATCAGTTATTAAAGTTTTCATAGATCTCTATAACAAAGGTCTTATTTATAAATCTAAAAAACTTGTTAATTGGGATACAGTATTAAAAACAGCTATATCTGATCTTGAAGTCGATCAAAGAGAAGTAAATTCAAAACTTTATTATATAAATTATCAAATTGAAAATAGTTCAGAATTTATAACTATTGCAACAACAAGACCAGAAACAATGCTAGGTGACACCGCAGTTGCTGTTAATCCTAAAGATGAAAGATATACTAATTTAGTAGGTAAAAATGTAGTTTTACCTATAACAGGTAGAAAGATAAAAATTATTCAAGATGATTATGCTGATCCAGAACAAGGTTCTGGTGCAGTAAAAATTACCCCAGCACATGATTTTAATGACTATGATGTTGGTAAAAGGAATAAATTAGAAATAATAAATATTTTCACAGAGGACGGGAAGATAAACGAAAATGCACCTAGTGATTATGTGGGTTTAGATAGATTTGAGGCAAGAAAAAAAATCTTAAACGATCTTGGTGATAAGCTTATTAAAGAAGAAAACATTAAAAATAAAGTTCCTTACGGTGATAGATCTAACTCTGTAATTGAACCATATCTTACAGAGCAATGGTTTGCGGATGCAAAAAAACTATCAGTAAAAGCAAGGAAGATTGTAAAGAATAAAAAAACAAAATTTTTTCCCCCTAATTGGTCAAAGACTTATTTCCAATGGATGAATAATATTGAACCTTGGTGTATATCAAGACAACTTTGGTGGGGTCATCAAATACCAGCTTGGTATGGACCTGATAAAAAAATCTTTGTAGCATCAAATTATAAAGACGCAAAAAAGCTAGCGAAAAAAAATTATAAAAAAGATGTAGAATTAGTTAGAGATGAAGATGTTTTAGATACATGGTTCTCATCAGGGTTATGGGCTTTTGCAACTCTTGGTTGGCCAAACAAAAATGAATATCTAAAAAAGTTTTACCCAACATCAGTTTTGGTAACTGGTTTTGACATTATCTTTTTTTGGGTAGCCAGAATGATGATGTTTGGAATGGAGTTTCTAAATAAACAACCATTTAAAGAAATTTATGTTCATGCATTAGTAAGAGATGAAAAAGGACAAAAAATGTCCAAGTCAAAAGGTAATGTAATTGATCCTTTAATCTTGATTGATAAATATAGTGCAGATGCATTAAGATTTACTTTGTTATCAATGGCATCACCAGGAAGAGATGTAAAACTATCTGAAGATAGAGTTAAAGGTTATAGAAATTTTCTAAATAAACTGTGGAATGCAAACAACTTTTTGGCCATGAATAAGTGTGATTTTTCAAAGTCTAAAAAGGAGCCAAAAGTAAAATTAAATATAAATAAATGGATTATTTCAGAGTTAAACACAGTAAGTAAACTTATTGAAAAGAATATAAATGATTATAGGTTTGATGAAGCAGCAAGAAACATTTACCAATTTGTCTGGCATTCGTATTGTGATTGGTATGTAGAGCTATCTAAAACTATCTTGAATTCTAAAGAAAAATCATCAATTTCGGAGGTAAAACAGACTTTGAGCTATGTCTTTAAACAAATTTTAATTCTTTTACATCCATTCATTCCGTTTATTACAGAGGAATTATGGTTAAAAAATAAGCTAGATAAACCAAAAAATTATCTAATGTTTGCTAATTGGTCGAATAAAAAAGCAAATAAAGATAAACAAATTAAAGAAGTAGAAAATATAATTAATTTAATAAGCCAACTTAGAGCATTTAAAAATGAGCTAAATGTAAGCCCAGGTTCTTTTGTAGATATGTCTATTTCGACCCTATCTAAAAATGATCAGTTGTTTATCAAAAAAAATCAAACTGTTTTGAAAAAACTTGGTAGGATAAATAGCTTTCTAGATACTGATAAAGATAAGCCATCAGCAAATTTAGTCATCAAAGGGGATATTTTTAAGATATATTTTGATCAGTCAATAGATCTTTCTTTGATTAAAGAAAACCTTCTAAAAAGGCAACAAAAATACCAAAGTGAGTTAGATGGGATATCAAAAAGACTTTCTAACAAAAGTTTTGTAGAAAGAGCCCCAAAAAATATTGTTGATCAGGAAAAAAATAACTATAGTAATTTAAAAAAAGATATTGATAAAATATCAATCACTATAAAAGGTTTATAATGAAGAAATTTAATAAGAAGAAATTACCAAGTAGACACACTTCTCTAGGACCCGATAAGGCTCCACAAAGATCTTTTTATTATGCAATGGATTTAACGGAAAAAGATGTAGCAAAGCCTTTTGTAGGTGTTGTTTCAACATGGAACGAGGCAGCTCCTTGTAATATTGCTTTAATGAGACAGGCTCAATCAGTTAAAAAAGGAGTTCATCAAGCAGGAGGCACACCAAGAGAATTTTGTACGATTACGGTTACTGATGGAATAGCAATGGGTCATGAAGGAATGAAATCTTCATTAATTTCACGAGATGTAATTGCAGACTCAACTGAATTAACTGTTAGAGGGCATTGTTATGACGCTTTAGTTGGTGTTGCAGGATGCGATAAATCTTTACCAGGCTTAATGATGGCAATGGTTAGATTAAATGTACCAAGTGTTTTCATTTATGGTGGTTCAATATTACCAGGTAGATTTAATGGAAAAGATGTAACAGTTGTTGATGTATTTGAAGGTGTTGGAAAGTTTTCTTCAGGAAAAATGTCAGCAAATGCTTTAAGAAAACTAGAATTAAAAGCATGTCCAAGTGCTGGAGCTTGTGGCGGACAATTTACTGCAAATACTATGGCATGTGTATCTGAGGCAATAGGATTAGCACTACCGTATTCAGCTGGAACACCAGCACCATACACACAAAGAGACTCTTATGCTTTAAAAAGTGGTAAGGCAGTAATGAATTTATTGGCAAAAAATATCAGACCAAGAGATATTGTTACAAAAAAATCTTTAGAAAATGCTGCTACAATTGTTGCTGCGACAGGTGGTTCAACTAACGCTGCTTTACATTTACCTGCACTTGCAAATGAAGCAGGAATTAAATTTGATTTAATGGATGTTGCAAGAATATTTAAGAAAACACCTTATCTTGCAGACTTAAAACCTGGTGGAAAATATGTTGCAAAAGATATGTGGAAAGCAGGTGGAGTTCCAATGCTTTTAAAAACTTTATTAGATGGTGGCTACATACATGGAAATTGTATGACAGTTACAGGCAAAACAATGAGACAAAATTTAAAAAACGTTAAGTTTAATAAAAATCAAAAAGTAATGAGAACACATAACCAACCATTGTCTCCTGATGGTGGTGTTGTTGGTTTAAAAGGAAATTTAGCACCTGACGGAGCAATTGTTAAAGTCGCTGGATTAAAGAAATTACAATTCACAGGTAAAGCAAGATGCTTTGACACAGAAGAAGCTGCTTATAAAGCAGTTAAAAACAAAAAATATAAAGATGGTGACATTATAATTATAAGATACGAAGGACCAAAAGGTGGACCAGGCATGAGAGAAATGCTTCAAACAACTGGAGCAATTTACGGACAAGGTAAAGGTGAAAAAGTTGCACTTATAACTGATGGAAGATTTTCAGGTGCAACAAGAGGATTTTGTATAGGTCATGTAGGACCTGAAGCATCAGTTGGCGGACCAATAGCCTTACTTAAAAATGGAGACATCATAGATTTAGATGCTAAGAAGGGCACGATCAATGTTCGTTTATCTAGAAAAGAATTAGCGAAAAGAAGAAAGAAATGGAAACCAAAGAAAATAAATTTTGGTAATGGAACACTTTGGAAGTATGCTCAAACAGTTGGTCCAGCTTATCTAGGTGCACCTACGCACCCTGGAGCAAAAGAAGAGGTTAGAACATACGCTGATATTTAATGAAAATTAGACCAGTTATTCTATGCGGAGGAGCAGGTACTAGACTGTGGCCTAAAAAATCTAAACATCAAGCAAAACAGTTCATAGATTTTGGTGGTTGGACTTTAATTAACAAAACTTTTGAAAGAGTTAAAAGTAAAGTTTTCGACTATCCAATTATTAGCACTAATTCAAAATATCTTAAGGATGTAAAAAAGGCCTTAAAGAAAAGTAAAATTAAGAAATATAAGATTATTTTAGAACCAGCAAAAAAGAATACTGCCCCTGCAATTTTAGCATCAGCACTGATTAAAGATGTACCGTATAATCAGCCTTTAATGTATTTTGCTGCAGATCATTTAATTGAAAAGCCAAATAAACTAATTACAGCTATTAATAAAAATAAGTCAAATTTAGACGAAAAAAACGTATTTATTTTTGGAATAAAACCAACGAGCCCTTCTAGTGAGTATGGATATTTCATTACCAAGAAAAAAAAGAACATTAATAAAGTCACTAGATTTATTGAAAAACCAAAAGTATCGAGGGCAAAGCAAGTAATTAAACAAAAGGGATATTGGAATTCTGGAATGTTTTTTTTGAGAAAAGACTCAATTATTAATAATTTTAAGAAATATCAGCCTAATATTTTTCGTAACTGCAACAAAGCTGTAATAAAAGCTAAATATAAAGGCAATGTGTATTATTTAAACAAACAATCCTTTTCTAAAGCTACAGCAAAATCGTTTGATTACGCGATACTGGAGAAAACTAAAAATATTAATGCGATCAAGCTTGATATTCCATGGTCAGATTTAGGTAGCTGGAAAGAAATCTGTAAAATGTATGGAAAGAATATAAATAAATACTTTAAAAAGAAAAATGTATTTTATAGACCATGGGGCAGGTATACAAACTTATTTAGTGGTAAGGAATTTTTAATAAAAGAATTGTATGTAAAACCTAAAGGTATTTTAAGTCTTCAAAAACATTTTCATAGATCTGAACATTGGGTTGTAACACAAGGAAAACCCAAAATTACTTTAAACAAAAAATATTTTATTAAAAAGCCAGGTGAAACAATTTTTATACCTTTAGGAGCCATACATAGAATAGCTAATCCTTATAATGAACCAGTAAAAATTATCGAGGCACAAATTGGGTCGATATTAAAAGAAACTGATATTGTAAGATTTGAAGATGTTTATGGAAGAGTTAAGAATTAATCTAAGAGAGACTCTACGTAATCCCAATTAATAAGTTTTTCAACAAAGTTGTTCAAGTACTCTGGTCTTCTATTTCTATAATCAACATAATATGAATGCTCCCAAACATCACAACCTAATATTGGTTTCATATTTTCAATTAACGGATTTGCAGCATTTGCCGTTTTAGTAACAACTAATTTTCCATTACTAATTGATAACCAACACCATCCAGAACCAAATTGTGTAGTACCAGCTTGAATAAAATCTTTTTTGAATTGATCAACGCTTCCTAAATCACTAATAATTCTTTTTTCTAACTTAGATGGTATTTTTCCACCACCCTTTGGTTTCATACACTTCCAAAATAGATTATGATTCCAATGTTGACTTGCGTTATTAAAAATACCTGCTTTTGATTTATCTTTAGAACTTTCCATAATTATATCCTCTAAAGATTTATTAGCCATATCTGTATCCTTAATAAAATTGTTTAGATTTGTTATATATGTTTGGTGGTGTTTCCCATGATGCAAATCAAGAGTTTCCTCAGACATTATTGGTGATAATGCGTTATTTTTGTAATCTAATTTTGGTAAAGCAAAAGACATAAATTTATTTAAGTATTTATAACAACAAAAGTCAAATTAAAAATTGTCCGGCCGTGTATAACTCATACACGACCGAATTAATAGTTTTAAAACCAATTGTTTGGTATTATTAGATAATGTATTGCAAGTACTATACCTACTGAAACAGTTAAGCCGAATACCATTTTTAGGAAATCTTTTCCAATTAATGGAAAGACGTAACCTAGCTTATATTCTTTGTTCATAGTAGCTATAGCAAGTTCTCTTCCACATAATAAACCAACAAAGACCCATGTTGTCGACATTGGAAGGTCGTTAAGTTCTTTAAAGTAAAATAAGACTGCAGCATATATAACGTTAATTATTGTTGCTGACCGAGCGTATCTAGTACCAGTTTTTTCTAAAACTACTGTTTGAATTCGTCCTCCTTGAATATAAAAGATGTAAAATAACAATATCGTGAAATAAGCCATCACAACAATTAATAACTCAATACTTAATTGTCTTGGCAAATACACAGCTATATTAGCTACATCATGTGATAACCAGACCCACCATAACCAGCCTGATGTTACCCATACAGAATTTCTCCAAAAAGAAATCCAAAAATCACCTTTTACTTCGTCAAATTTTTCGTTAATAAACTTGGAAACCACTATCCAACAAACATAAGCAACCATTGCAGCTAATCCATAACCCACAACACTTTTCATGAGCATTTTCTCCAAAACTACTGTCGAAGCAAAAGCTGAAAGCACTAAAAAAGTTGTTGATACCGGAATACCTACTCTTGTAAGAACTAAAAGTATTGCTGGTGCAACAGCATGATACCATTGAATTTCCTGATAAGGAATTCGAGTTAGCCTTCCGTAAGATATGTCTCCATTGTAGCTATACCAACCCCATGCTAAAGCAAGTATCATTACAAAAGATGCTGCAGAAGCTAAAACATACCATTTAAACCATTTCTGTTTAGATGCTATGAAAGTTCCTAATGTTTGAATTGAGTCGTTTCCTATTACACTATATCCAGCAAGGCCAAAGCCAATTACTGTATAAATCAAAGTCATTTCCATTTTTTTCTCTCTTTATATTATTGTTTTCGGTTCCATCGATTCATGACTTAGGTATTGTTTAAACTATGAAATTTTTTATTGCACACGGAAAATTTATTAATTTAAGAATCAATACGGGGATTGTTCTTAAATAAACTATCTATAATAGATGTCTAGAAAATCTTTAAAATACAACTGAATAAATGCCAACTAAAAATAGTGGTATTTGTAAGCCAAAATTTGTCATTATAGCTTTGTCTTTTGCTAAAAATCCAGCAACTGTCCAGCCAACTACTCCCAATCCATGAAAATATATATTAAGTGGATATATATTTAGATTAGTTAAAAGAATACCAACCAAAACTAGAAATGTGCTTATCCATTTAAGGTATTTTTTTACAAACATATTTTCCTCCTTAATTTGCAATATATAGATTTTTTGATTATTTCTTAATATTTACTTACACTTTTTGCACAGACCAAAAAATTCAAGATTATATTTTTTGTATTTCATGCCGATTTTATCTGCAAAACTACTTAAGTATTTTGATATTTTTGAATTATCAATTTCTGTTACTTCCTCACAGCTTTCGCAGATTGAAAATGCTGCAGCTTTTGAAACTTTACAGTTTGAATTTTGACAGGCAACGAAAGCATTTTTGCTTTCAATTTTATGTATTTTTCCCATATCCACTAATTTATCTAAAGCTCTGTAGACCTGAGGAGGGGCGTTAATACCTTTCTTCTTAACATTCGATAATATTGAGTATGCTTTTAATGGCTCTGTAGATTTTTCAATAATATCTAAAACAATTTTTTGATTTTTTGTTAAGTTTTGCTGTCTTTGCATAATTTATTTTACCATTTACCCATTAGTTTTTCAATTTGATCGATTGTTTTATTTTTAGTAGTGAAAGTATAAATAAGAATAAAGAAGCAGCAATTATAGATGGTCCTGAGGCTGTATTAAATTCTAAAGATGTAAACAGTCCTATAACAACAGATAACAAGCCACCGATTACTGAAAAAAGAATCATTTGTTTCGGACTATTTGAAATATTTCTTGCCATTGCCGCTGGTATGATAAGCATTCCAGTTATTAATAATAATCCTATCATTTTGATTGAAATAGCAATTATTGCGGCCATTAAAATTGTAAATATTGCTTTGGCTTTATCTGGATCTAATCCTTCGGCTTCAGCTAGTTCATAGTTTACAGTAGATGCAAATAAAGATTTCCAAATAAATCTAAGAACTAATAATATTATAGCTCCACCTATCCATATAATAATTATATCATTCACATTAACTGCCAGGATATCTCCAAATAAAAGCCCCATTACATCAAATCTAATGAAAGATAAAAAACCAATTACAACAAGTCCAACAGCTAATGACGAATGCGCCAAAAGACCTAGTAAAGCATCACCTGGCAGATTAGTCCTTTTTTGAAGGTTAATTAAAATTAGAGCTATTAAAGCTGAGATTATAAAGACGGATAACGCAATGTTAAACTCTAAAGAGTAAGCAAGTGTTACACCAAGTAAAGCAGAATGAGCTAATGTATCACCAAAATAGGATAATCTCCTCCATACTACAAAACATCCCAAAGGACCGGTTACCAAAGCAACTCCAATTCCAGCAAATAAAGCTCTTATAAAAAAATCATCTAGCATTTAATTCTTTTTAATCTTTCCTTCACTGGTGTGAATGTGATCGTGTTTATGTTCATAAATAGATAGTGTCTGCGATGCCTGCTCACCAAACAAAGCTTTGTACTCTCTGTTTTTTGCAACATCAATTGGAGATCCGGAGCAACAAACATGACCATTTAAACAAACAACATGATCGGTAGCACTCATTACAGTATGTAGATCGTGCGAGATTAATAAGATACCGCAGTTTAAATTTTCTGAAATTTTTTTGATTAATTCGTATAAAGCAATCTCGCCAGTGAAATCAACTCCTTGTACAGGTTCATCTAAGACTAATAACTCAGGTTTTTTTGATATTGCTCTTGCAAGTAAGACTCTTTGAAATTCACCTCCAGATAAATCTCCTAAATTTTTATCTTTCAAATGGATTACTCCTGTTAACGACAATGCTTCACTAATAGTGCTATCATCAAGGTTATCTGTTAGTACCATAAAGTCTTTAACTCTAAGAGGTAATGTCCAATCTATTGAAATCTTTTGTGGAACATATCCAATCTTATTTGTGTATTTTTCAACTTCACCATCAATTTTTTTATAAATTCCTAAAGCAATCTTTGCAGTAGTACTTTTACCAGATCCATTTGGTCCAATTAGAGTTACAATTTTACCTTTTTCAACTTGTAAGGATACTCCCTGAACTAACCATTTATCGTTTAAGCGAAAACCTGCGCTTTTTAGTTTTACTAAAATTTTATTTTCTATACCCATTTTATCTCTTGACACTATAATGTTATATTATTACATAGTGTTATATTATAACAATATAAATATTATGCAAAAATATAAAAAACTACCTTTAATTATCACATTATCATTTTTAACTTTATTTTCTCAAGCATACGCTGAAATCAAAGTTGTAGCATCAATAAAACCCATTCATTCACTTGCGAGCTATTTAATGGATGGAGTAAAAAAACCTGATTTAATTGTTGATGGTTACGCATCACCCCACGGTTTTGCTATGAAGCCATCTCATGCAAAAATGCTTCAGGAAGCAGATCTTATTTTTTGGGTAGGTGAGGATATTGAAAGTTTTTTAGTTAAACCCCTTGGTTCGATTGCAAAAAAAGCTGAAAAAATTGAATTAATGGAAATCAGAGGCATAAATAAATTAAAATTTAGAGAAAGAAATATTTTTGAAGGTCATGATGATCATGGACATAAAGAAGACGATCATGATGATCATGCTAAAAAAGAAGACGGTCATGACGATCACGATCATGACAAAGACGAACATAAAGAAGACGGACATGATGATCACGGTCATGAAGGTCATGCACATGGTGAGTTTGATCCACACATATGGTTAGATCCTTTAAACGCTAAAAAAATCTTAAAAGAAATGGCAAAACATTTAATAGAAAATGACCAAGCAAATGAGTCGATTTATAAAGAGAATTTGAAAAAGGCGAACAAAGATTTAGACAAATTAGTCAAACAAGTTAAGTCTGAATTAAATAAAGATTTTAAATCAATAGTGTTTCATGACGCTTACCAGTATTTTGAAAAAAGATTTAAAGTAAATGTTTTAGGAGCATTTACCGTAAACACAGATGTTCTACCTGGAGCAGAACAATTATCTGAAATAAGAGAAATAATTGAGCACGAAAAAGTTACATGTGTATTTTCAGAACCACAGTTCAATCCAGATATTATTAATGCAGTAGCAAAAGACACAAATATTAAAACAGGCGTACTAGATCCTTTAGGCGCTACTTTAAATCCAGGAAAAGGTTTATATTTTGATTTAATCAGTAATATGGCTAAATCTTTTAAAGGTTGCTAGCTAATTTAATTCTATTTCAATTGGAGTATGATCGGAAGGTTTCTCTCTTCCTCGAGGGTCTTTATTGATATTTATTTTTTTTACATTATCTATAATTGAACTTGAAACTAAAAAATGATCTATTCTCATACCATTATTTTTTTGCCAAGCACCTCTCATATAATCCCAAAATGTATATCCCTCTTTTGTTTCATTAAAATGTCTGTAAATATCACTAAAACCTAGGCTTAACATCTCTCTAAATTTTTTTCTTATTTCTAGTCTATACAAAGCATCATCCTCGAAACTTTTTGGATTATAAACATCTTCTGCTGCAGGGATAACATTAAAATCTCCAGCTAAGATTATATTTTTGTTTGTCTTTGATAAAGATTTTAACTTTTTAATTAAATCATCAAGCCAATTTTTTTTATAATCATATTTAGGCGTATCAACTGGGTTTCCGTTAGGCGTATATATATTAATTAATTGGATTTTTTTTTTCTTGTGTTCAACCTCTGCAGAAATAATTCTAGATTGTTTTAATTTATCTTTAATTATATCGGTTTTGACATTATCTAATTTTTTCTTGGAAATTATAGCAACACCGTTGTAACTTTTTTGACCATGGACATGACTTTCGTAATCAAGGGAGGAAAACACATCAAAAGGAAAATTTACTTCTTCAGTCTTAATTTCTTGCATTAATAGTATATCTGGTTTGTACTTTACCAAATAACTTTTTATATTATCAATTCTGGCTCTTACCGAATTAACATTCCATGAGGAAATTAACATTAAAGAGAAAAAGACACGCCACAACCACAAGATGACTTGCTTTGCGGGTTGTTAATCTTAAATTGTTGACCAATAAGTTCTTTAGAAAAATCAACTTCCGACCCTTGCAACATGTCAGCTGAAGTTTTGTCGATTAAAATATTGTTAAAAACTAAATCATCTTCATTCTTTACTTTGTCGAATGAAAAATCGTATTGAAAACCTGAACAACCACCACCTTTAATTGCGATTCTAAAAAAAGAACCCTTTTCCTTTTTATCAAGGAGATAATTGATTTGTTTTATAGCATTATCTGTAAATATAATTTCTTTAATCATAATAAAACTAAGCTATTACTAATATAATAATATATTTTCTTTTTTAAAGTATGAATAATTTCAAAAATTTAGGTGTTTTTAAAAGTAAAGGAAGATTTTTCAAAGATAAAACAAGTAAATATAGAAGCCCATTTCAAAGAGATAGAGACAGAATCATACATAGCGCTTCATTTAGAAGGTTAAAGCACAAAACCCAAGTTTTTGTAAATACTGACGGTGACCATTATAGAACAAGAATGACTCACTCCTTAGAGGTAGCTCAAATTGCAAGATCAATATCTAAATACTTAAATCTTAATGATGATTTGGCTGAAACATTAAGTTTAGCAC
>CACOXX010000016.1:2500-15719 GCA_902631265.1 uncultured Pelagibacteraceae bacterium
AAAAAGGTCTTCTTTATTCCGAAGTTACAGAAGCATTTTGCCGAGTTCCTTCAACATCATTCTCTCAAGCGCCTAAATATACTCTATTAATCCACCTGTGTCGGTTTAGGGTACGGTCTAATGATGGAGCTATTTCCTGGGACTTTTTCGCAGCAAGTTCAATCCATTAAGAACTCACAACTTACAAAATCCGTCACTACCATCTGGTTAAGGAATATTAACCTTATTTCCATCGACTACGGCTTTCGCCCTCGCCTTAGGGGCCGACTAACTCTGCGCGGATTAACCTTGCGCAGAAACCCTTGGATTTTCGGCGATAAAGTTTTTCACTTTATTTATCGTTACTTATGTCAGCATTCGCACTTCTGATACCTCCAGAATCCCTCACGGGTATTCCTTTACAGGCTTACAGAACGTTCCGCTACCGCTTATAAAATTCGAAAATTTTATAAACCCACAGATTCGGTATATGATTTTAGCCCCGTTACATCTTAGGCGCAGAAACTCTATTAGACCGGTGAGCTGTTACGCTATCTTTAAAGGATGGCTGCTTCTAAGCCAACCTCCCGGCTGTTAAGGAATTTCCACATCCTTTCACACTTAATCACAATTTTGGGACCTTATCTGGTGGTCTGGGCTCTTTCCCTCTCGACCATGGACCTTAGCACCCACAGTCTGTCTGATGAGGAACTACGTTTAGCATTCGGAGTTTTATTAGGTTTGGTAAGAATCTCTTCCCCCTAGCCCATTTAGTGCTCTACCTCTAAACGCATATTTACTCATCGCACTACCTAAATAGTTTTCGCGGAAAACCAGCTATCTACGAATTTGGTTGGCCTTTCACCCCTTACCACAAGTCATCCAAAGACTTTTCAACGTCAACTGGTTCGGTCCTCCAGCAAGTGTTACCTTGCATTCAACCTGCTCATGGTAAGCTCATTCGTTTTCGGGTCTAATTCATTAAACTAATCGCCCTATTAAGACTTGCTTTCGCTGCGCCTACACCTAGATGGCTTAAGCTTGCTTAATAAATTAAGTCACTGACCCATTATACAAAAGGTACGCCGTCACTCTAAAAAGAGCTTCGACTGATTGTAGGCATGCGGTTTCAGGTTCTATTTCACTCCCCTAATAGGGGTTCTTTTCACCTTTCCCTCACGGTACTTGTTCACTATCGGTCACTAAAGAGTATTTAGGCTTAGAGGGTGGTCCCCCTATATTCGAGCAAGATTTCACGTGTCCCGCTTTACTCAAGAGTTCATTTAAGCATTACTTCTACGGGACTATCACCCTCTTTGGTTAGCATTTCCATACTATTCAAATTTTCTCAAATAAACTACAGGCCTGATCCGTTTTCGCTCGCCACTACTAACGGAATCTCAATTGATTTCTTTTCCTCTGGTTACTTAGATGTTTCAGTTCTCCAGGTTATCTCTTCAAATCTATGAATTCAATTTGAAGTTACACATAAAGTGTAGGGTTTCCCCATTCGGAAATTTTCGGATCAAAACTTGCATACAGCTCCCCGAAACTTATCGCAGTATACCACGTCCTTCGTCGTCTTTTAGTGCCAAGGCATCCGCCACACGCCCTTAAACGCTTGATTTATGCACAGAAAAAAATTCTGTGTTGAATCAAATTTTGTTGGAATGTTCATTTATTTAAACATTCTTGATTGTTCATCTATTCGAACAATCGGATATAGATATTGATAATAATTAAAATTTTTTACAAATAAAATAGCTAGGTTTCTCATGGTGGAGGATAGCGGGATCGAACCGCTGACCTCCTGAATGCAAATCAGGCGCTCTCCCAGCTGAGCTAATCCCCCAGATATATTGGTGGGCCGAGATAGACTCGAACTATCGACCCCACCCTTATCAAGGGTGTGCTCTAACCAACTGAGCTACCGGCCCTCATTGTTTTTAAGAGAAACACAAAATTAAAAAGAGAAGTGCGGACGGTCAACATTAACCTGTTAAATATTTAGAATAAAATTTAAAATTTTATTCATCCTTAGAAAGGAGGTAATCCAGCCGCAGGTTCCCCTACGGCTACCTTGTTACGACTTCACCCCAGTCGCTGACTATACCGTGGTCAAAGGTATTAAACTTTGCCTTAAGGTAGAACCAACTCCCATGGTGTGACGGGCGGTGTGTACAAGACCCGGGAACGTATTCACCGCGGCGCGCTGATCCGCGATTACTAGTAATTCCAGCTTCATGTACTCGAGTTGCAGAGTACAATCCGAACTGAGGCATTTTTTTAGGATTTGCTTAACGTCGCCGTCTTGCTTCCTATTGTAAATGCCATTGTAGCACGTGTGTAGCCCAACACGTAAGGGCCATGAGGACTTGACGTCATCCCCACCTTCCTCCAGCTTATCACTGGCAGTTCTTTCAGAGTGCCCAACTAAATGATGGCAACTAAAAGTGAGGGTTGCGCTCGTTGCGGGACTTAACCCAACATCTCACGACACGAGCTGACGACAGCCATGCAGCACCTGTGTTTCGTCCGGCCGAACCGAAAACTTTAATCTCTTAAAGTCGCGACGAACATGTCAAGTGTTGGTAAGGTTCTGCGCGTATCTTCGAATTAAACCACATGCTCCACTACTTGTGCGGGTCCCCGTCAATTCATTTGAGTTTTAACCTTGCGGTCGTACTCCCCAGGCGGTGTGTTTATTGCTTTCGCTGCGACACAGAAAATAAATTTCCAACGTCTAACACACATCGTTTACGGCATGGACTACGAGGGTATCTAATCCTCTTCGCTACCCATGCTTTCGTTCCTCAGTGTCAGTAATGATCCAGAAAGCTGCCTTCGCAATTGGTATTCTTTCTAATATCTACGAATTTCACCTCTACACTAGAAATTCTGCTTTCCTCTATCATACTCTAGCTAAAAAGTTTTGATGGCAGTTCCAGAGTTAAGCTCTGGGATTTCACCACCAACTTTTTTAACCACCTACGAACTCTTTAAGCCCAGTAATTCCGAACTACGCTAGGTCCCTTCGTATTACCGCGGCTGCTGGCACGAAGTTAGCCGGACCTTCTTATTCGGGTACAGTCATTTTCTTCCCCGACGAAAGAGCTTTACAACCCAAAGGCCTTCTTCACTCACGCGGCATCGCTGCATCAGGGTTTCCCCCATTGTGCAAGATTCCCTACTGCTGCCTCCCGTAGGAGTTTGGGCCGTGTCTCAGTCCCAATGTGGCTGATCATCCTCTCAAATCAGCTATTGATCATTGTCTTGGTAGGCCATTACCCTACCAACAAACTAATCAAGTGCAGGCTCATCCATCGGCGCATAAAGCTTTCTCCGTAAAGACTTATGAGGTATTAGCACAAGTTTCCTCGTGTTATTCCTCACCAATGGGAAGATACCTACATATTACTCACCCGTCTGCCACTAAGTATTGCTACTTCGTTCGACTTGCATGTATTAGGCGTGCCGCCAGCGTACGTTCTGAGCCATGATCAAACTCTCAAGTTTAAAAACGGCGCACACTAGCTTCTATATAAATCTAAGAATAAATTTATATAATGTTGAAGTGTGTACGACAAATTTTGGTAACCTTAACCGTCCACACTTCTCTTCTTAAAATCTTACTTTTCAAATAGCTAATTAGGTTTAAACCTAATAAATAACAATTTTCATCGTTTGGAGAGACTGCTTATAGTATAAATCGTTGGTAAATCAAGACATTATCCAAGAAATTAATGCAAAAAAGTCAATAAAAATCAGCGCTTTTTGAGCTGGTTTTTTGAAAGACAATAAATTATAGAAATCACATGAAATTTATTCAACCAAAGGTTACATCATTCATTAGAAAGAATACTGAGGTATTTCTTTTAATACTCTTAATTGTAGTTTCGACATTTATAATTCAAATTTATAACTCCCAAAGTAAAAAGGTTGATAACGAGTATATAAAAATTTTAAGAAATACTTATTTCAAAAAAACAATAAATCATATTTTTTTTAATCTTACGCCTAGATATGAACAAATTGATTATTCGGTTAAAAGTGGGCAGACCCTCAAAGATATTCTTAAAGAATTTTCAGTTAAAGATGAGGAAATTAAAAAAATATTTGCAATTTTGAGCAAGAGTGAAACTAAAAAAATTAGATCTAACCAAATTTTAAACATTGTACTTGATAACACTGACAAGAATAACAAAAAAATATTAAGTCTCTTAATACCTGTTTCAAAAACAAGAAAAATACAAATAGTAAAAAATTTAGAAACCGATCAACTTAAGAAAGAAGAAATTGTAACTAATCTAACAAAAAGGCTTGTCCTTAAGGAAGGTGTTATTACATCTAGTTTATATAAATCAGCGACAAAACAAAAAATAAGTCCTAATGTGATAATAGAATTTGCTCGACTATATGGCTTTCAAGTAGATTTTCAAAGAGACATAAGAAAAAATGATTCTTATCAAATTATTTATGAAACATTTATAGATGAAAATAATGAAGTTTTCAGCACTGGAGAAATTATTTATGCTAACTTAGTTTTGAGAGGACAGACCAATCAATTATATTTTTATCCAGATAAAAAATTTTTTGGGCACTACGATGAAAATGGAAAAAGTGTTAAAAAAGCTTTAATGAAAACTCCAATAAATGGAGCCAGACTATCATCTCCATTTGGAATGAGAAAACATCCCATACTAGGTTTTAATAAAATGCATCGAGGTACTGATTTTGCAGCTCCATTAGGGACACCAATCATGGCATCAGGAGATGGTATAATAATAAAAGCTGGATGGTGTGGTGGAGGTGGCAATTGTGTAAAAATAAAACATAACACGACTTACCAAACAATTTACGCACACATGTCTAAATTTTCAAATCTCGCTGTACCTGGATCTAGGGTTAAGCAAGGACAAATTATTGGTTTCGTTGGATCTACGGGAATGTCTACAGGTCCTCATTTACACTATGAGGTAATTGAAAATGGAAAAAAAATTAATTCGCAAACATTAAAGTTGCCCCCAGGAAAGTCCCTTAAGGGGCCAGTGAGAGAAGATTTTGAAATTGTTAGAATAAAAACAGATGTACTTAAGTCAGATTTAATAATTAAAATAAATTAAAATTATTTAGGAAACGTCTTTTTCTTTATTCTCTAGTGAAACTCTTAAAAAGTGGTCAGCATACTGAAAATAGTTTTCTGAGAGTATTTTATCTCCATTGGATAAAGCTTCTCTAGCAAGGTCATTATACTTTGAAATTAATTTTTGAACATTTCCATTGCTTCTATTCATTTTCCTTCTAAAAGAATTATCATTATTTGAAAAATTCCCATTAAGCTTATCTATATCTGAATTTCTTTTAAATGATCTGTCAGAGTGATTCCTGCTTCTACTTCTCTTTAAATTATTTCTAAATTGTCTCATGTATTTTTAATTTATTTTTGTAGATACTATACATCTAATATTATTTCCATAGTCTTTGATAATTTTATTTATACAAAAATTTTTTTCTTTTAAGAATTTAGTCACTTTGTATTTCTGATCGTATCCAATTTCAAGGATAAGTTTACCATTAATTTTTAATAAATGTTTTGATTTTGAAATAACTTTTCTAATTACTTCTAAACCATCTAATCCACCATCTAAAGCAATTTTTGGTTCATAAATTATTGAGTCCAAATATTTTATTTTATGTTTATTAATATATGGAGGATTACTTATAACTAAATCATATTTATCGTTATAAAAATTGTCAACATCTCTTTTGTAAAATTTAATTCTATCTGATAATTGATGTAAATTTGCATTAATTTTTGCTAATTTTAAAGCATTTTTGGATGAATCTATGGCATCACATTTGCAATATAGTCTCTCTTTTAAAATTGATATTGACAAACATCCAGAGCCAACGCCAACGTCAAGTATTCTTTTAGACTGATTTTTTTTAATTATTCTAAGTGACTGCTCAACCAAATGTTCTGAGTCTGGTCGGGGGATAAGTACATTTTCGTTTGTTATAAACTTATCTCTCCAAAAACTTTTAGTGTTTGTTATATAAGCAATAGGCTCTTTTTTCTTTCTTCTATTAACAAGATTTAAATATTTTTCTCTTTCTTCTTGTTTTAACTGTTTCTCTAAATTAAGAAGAACTTCTTCTCTTGAAATATTTAGGGTTTTTGACATTAATATTTCACAATCGATTTTATATGAAGGTATATTATTTTCTTTAAGCAACTGTTGACCATCTTTCAAATTATCTATTATTTTCATGATATTTTTTTTAATTCTTCCTCTTGGGCTTGAAGGCTTAAATTATCTATCATTTCATCAAAAATTTCTCCTTCCATAAACTCCTCTAGTTTATGCAATGTAAGATTAATTCTATGATCTGTGACTCTACCTTGAGGAAAATTATATGTTCTTATTCTTTCAGATCTATCACCTGATCCAATTTTACTTTTTCGATCTTTTGCTCTTTCCTCGTCTCTTTTATTTCTTTCGAACTCATATATTCTCGATCTTAAAATTTTTAGTCCTTTCTCTTTGTTTCTAATTTGAGATTTTTCGTCTTGTTGGCTAACAACAATTCCTGTAGGAATGTGAGTAATTCTTACAGCCGAGTCTGTGGTATTTACACTTTGCCCTCCAGGACCGCTACTTCTGAATACATCAATTCTCAAGTCCTTTTCCTCAATCTTTATGTCTACCTCTTCTGCCTCTGGCAATACCGCAACTGTTGCTGCTGAAGTATGTACTCTTCCTTGTGTTTCAGTATCTGGAACACGTTGAACTCTATGAACTCCACTTTCATATTTTAAGGAAGAATAAATATTTCTTCCTTTTATTGAAGCAATTACCTCCTTCAATCCTCCTGCATCGCTTTTGGATATACTAATTATTTCCAAAGACCATTTTTTTTTTTGGCTTACTTTTTCATACATTTTAAAAAGATCTGATGCAAATAAACTTGCCTCTAATCCACCCGTTCCAGCTCGTATTTCTATAATTGCATTTTTAGTATCTGCCTCATCTTTTGGTAACAAAAATAATTTAAGTTTACTTTCGTTTTTACCTTTTTTAACTTCGAGCTCATTAAGCTCAATCTTAGCTAATTCTACCATTTCTTTATCGTTGTTTTCATCGCCAATAATTTTTTTAAGATCATCCCTAG
Source organism: uncultured Pelagibacteraceae bacterium (assembly GCA_902631265.1). GTDB lineage: Bacteria > Pseudomonadota > Alphaproteobacteria > Pelagibacterales > Pelagibacteraceae > Pelagibacter. The sequence goes on from CACOXX010000016.1 coordinate 9,653, forward strand.
TTTTGTCAAATGTTAGATAGTCCTTCGCGTGACTAATAACTGCGTTTAATTCTGAATATTCTTTTGATTTAGATGCAAATAACTTTTTCTCAATTGCTCCAGAGGATAGTTCCTTTTCAAGAATTTCGTGTTTTTTTATTATCTCTCTTACCTTATCGACTGGTATCATTAAATTTTGTTTTTGATATCTTTTTCTTTTTTCTCAACCAATGCTACAACTTTAGAAATTATCTCATCATTTCTTAATTTTTCTTTTTGAACACCATTTAGATATAACATATTGCTATCCTTACCCCCTCCTGTAATACCAATATCAGTTGAAGCTGCTTCTCCTGGGCCATTAACAACACATCCAATTATCGATAAAGTTAAAGGTGTTTTAATATGAGATAACTTTTCTTCTAGTTTTTTTACTACATCAATTACTTCAAAACCTTGACGAGCGCATGAAGGGCATGAAATGATTTTTACACCTCTATTTCTTAAGTTTAGAGATTTTAAAATTTCATTACCTATTTTAATTTCTTTAATAGGATCATCAGATAAAGAAACCCTAATTGTGTCACCAATTCCCTCCATCAAAAGTGAGCCCAGACCTATTGAGGTTTTTACACTCCCTGGTACAAAGCTGCCTGATTCTGTAACTCCTAAGTGCAAAGGATAATCTGTCTTGGATGAAAGAAGTCTGTACGACGCTACTGATAAAAATACATCTGATGATTTTACACTAACTTTAAAGTTAAAAAAATCTTCATCCTCTATAAGTTGGATATTCCTCATAGCACTTTCTACTAAAGCATCTGGACAAGGTCCTTTATATTTATCTAAAATATCTTTTTCTAAAGAACCAGCATTTACTCCAATCCTTAATGCACAATCATAATCTTTAGCTGCTGCTATCACTTGTTTAATTTTTTCCTTTTGACCAATATTACCTGGGTTTATCCTCAAACATTTTGCCCCACTTTTAGCTGCCTCAATAGCTCTTTTGAAATGAAAATGAATATCTGCAATAATTGGAACTGTACTATTTTTTACTATCTCTTTTAAAGAATTTGTTGACTCCTCATCGGGACATGAAACTCTTACAAGTTCGGCTCCTTCCTCAGCGCAATTATTTATTTGTTTTATGGTTTCTTTTACATTGGTAGTTAAAGTATTTGTCATTGACTGAACCGAGATAGGATTATTCCCGCCAATTTTTACATCGCCAACGTTTATTTCTTTTGTTTTTTTTCTTTTTATATCTCTAAACTCTTTATAACTCATCTATTTAAATTAAATTCTTTATGTAATAATTCAACTGATTTTTTTAAATTTTTGCTTTGAATTAAAACAGATATTTTTATTTCAGAAGTAGAAATAACAAGAATATTTATTTTTTTATTCGCTAATGCTTGGAACATTCGATAAGTTACCCCTGGTGTTGTGATCATTCCAACACCCACAATAGAAACTTTTGCAACGTTTTTATCTACAATCAGCTTCTTAAATTTAATTTTTCTATTTTTAGAAATAAGTCTTTTAGTTTTTAAAAGATCATCAGATTTGATGGTAAAAGTTAAATCAGTTTCTTTGCCATCTGAAGAAATATTTTGAACGACCATATCAACATTTATAGAATTTTTATATAGTGGCTCAAATATTGCTGCAGCTACACCAGGTTTATCCTTTACACCAAGAAGACTTACTTTCGCATCATTTTTAGTAAAGGATATACCTCTAATTATATTTGTGTCTTTAATCTTTTTTCTACCAATTATTTGCGTGCCTGTTTTATTTGTAAATGATGATTTAACATCAATTTTTACTTTATTTAATTTTGCATCCTGAATTGAAGCTGGCTGCATTACTTTAGCGCCAAGCGAGGACATTTCGAGCATCTCTTCATATGATAATGCTTTTATTTTTTTTGCCTTTTTCGTTAAATTAGGATCAGTCGTATACACACCATCAACATCAGTATAAATTATACATTTTTTGGCTTTAAAAAATTTTGCAAGCATAATTGCACTTGCATCACTACCACCTCTTTCTAAAGTTGTAAGTCTGCTTTCTTTATTTAAGCCCTGAAAACCAGTTATTATTGGGGTTCCACCTTTTTTTAAATATCTTTTTAAATGGTCTGTTCCAATCTTTACAATTCTTGCAGAGCTATAATTACCTCTTGTTATTATAGGGATCTGCCATGACATCCAAGATCTAGAATTAAAACCTAAGTCACATAATTTTCCAGCTATTAAAGCACTAGCCATTTGTTCACCGGTTGATAACAGCACATCTCTCTCAGAGTTTGGAAAATTTTTAGAAATTTTTTCAGCTTTTTCTATTAGGTCATTTGTAACGCCACTCATTGCAGAGGTTACAACAATAACTTTGTTTTTTTTTTTTATATAAGAAACTATTATTTTAGATATTTTTACAATTCTGTCTAAAGTACCAACCGATGTTCCACCAAATTTTAAAACAATTATTTTCATTGATATTTTATATTTAAATTTTTATATTTAGATAAAATACATCTAAATTGTAAAGTCAACAACCAATGAAAAAAGATACTATTAATAAAAAGGAAATTGATAAATTTTCAAAGTTAGCTGATGAATGGTGGGATCCCGAGGGTAAGTTTAAACCATTGCATAATTTTAATCCGGTCAGACTAAGATATATTAAAGATACAATTACTAAAAAATTTGGAAATAAATCAGAAAAATTACCTTTAAAAGATATTAAAATATTAGATATTGGATGTGGGGGAGGTCTTTTAAGTGAACCTCTTTCAAGATTAGGCGCAACTGTTACAGGTATAGATGCCTCGGACAGAAACATCAAAATTGCTAAAATGCATTTGAAAAAAACTAAATTAGATATTGATTATTACTGTTCATCTCCAGATAAATTTGTTGCAAAAGAAAAATTTGATGTAGTATTAAATATGGAGATAGTAGAACACGTTGATAATGTCGATTTTTTTTTATTAAAAAGCTCAGAACTTTTGAGGAAAAACGGTTTAATGTTTATTGCAACTTTAAATAAAACATTAAAGTCTTATGTATTTGCAATTATAGGTGCTGAATATATCTTGAAATGGTTGCCAATAGGTACTCATGACTGGAATAAATTTTTAACACCCAGGGATTTAATCAGTATTTGTAAAAACAATTCATTAAATTTGAATGATTTAATTGGTGTGAAGTTTGATATTCTTAAAAATGAGTGGATTGTATCTGAGGATAGCTCTGTAAATTATCTTGCTCAATTTTCTAAAACTTAATTTTCTTTATCTTCTATCCATGGAAATTCCTCAGTTTTGATACCCTCTTGTTTGAGGTCTTCAATTTCCTTTCGTGAAGCTTTTCCATAAATTGCTTTGTTTTTCTTTTTTGGATCATAATGTATTGATCTTGCCTCATGAGCAAAATTGTCTCCTACGTATTGAAAATTATCTTTGATGAACTTTTTAAATTCTCTTAACTTTGATTTAATCTCTTTAATTTTATTTATATCTTTTTTCTTAAAGTCCGATTTATTTAATACATTTGGTGCCATCAGTGTTTTTTCAACTTGCTTGGAATCGCAAAAATGACAATTCAAATATTTTCTCTTTTTTAATTTCTCATATTCCTTAGAATTAGAAAACCAACTATCAAAAATGTTATTACAATCTTTACAAATTAATTTGTATTTAATCATATTATTTAAATAATAATTCTCTAATTTTTTTCAACCTTTAACTTCTATAATCTGAATTAATAGATATGTATTTTTGAGTGAAGTCCATTGTGTAACAAGTGAAACTTTTGTTGCCATTATTAATCTCAATTGAGATTTCTAAATTGGCTTGTTTCATATAATCAGCAACATCTTTTTCAATATAATTTTTAATTAGCTGCCCTTTATCCAAAATTTTGTACTCTCCTATAAATAAATTCACCCGATCTATTTCAAACTCAACACCAGCTTTTCCTGCTGCCATTAAAATTCTTCCCCAATTAGGATCTTCTCCAGAAATGGCTGTTTTTACTAAAGGTGAATTAGCAATTGAAAATGATATTTTTTTCGCATCACTTTCACTCGAACACTTTAATGAATTAATCTTTATAAACTTTGTGGCTCCTTCGCCATCACTCACTACTCTTTTTGCTAAGTTTAGTAAAACATTATTGAGTGCTAAATCAAAATCTTTAAGTTTGATATCGTTAATATTATTAATAGATTTATTTTTTGCCTTTCCTGTTGAAAAAATTGTAACCATATCATTTGTGCTGGTATCACCATCACAACTAATTGCATTAAAAGTATTTTGAATATTTTTTTTTAAAATTTTTTTTAATACATTCGAAGAAAGTTCTGCGTCAGTAAAAATGTAGGCGAGAGTAGTTCCCATGTTTGGAAATATCATTCCTGATCCTTTGGCAATACCATAGATTTTAACCTTCGTATTTCCAATACTGCATTCTTCCATTGCAAGCTTTGGTTTTAGATCAGTTGTCAATATTCCCATTGCAGCTTTAATCCATAAGTACTTATTTTGAGTATATTTGATTTTATCTATTAAATTTTTTACGGAAGATTTAATTTTTTCTTTTGGAAATAATTCTCCTATAGTGCCAGTACAGCCAAACAAAACTTCGTTTGATTTAACTTTTTTTGGATGTTCTTCGTCTTCTTTTTGTTTCTTTGTTAAATTTGTTGCTATTTCCTCAGAAATCTCCTCAAGCGCCTCATAACCTTTTTTTCCAGTAAGAGCATTAGCATTTCTTGTATTCACTAAAAGAGCACGAATTTTTTTTGATTTTAATTTTTTATTCCATTTAATATTTTCTGAAACCACTTGCGATTGAGTATAAACTGATGCATGTTCAGCGCCATGTCTGAAATAAAAAAGGACCAAATCATCTCTATCATTATTATATAAATTAGCTGAGGTGGTAGATACTGAGACACCGTCAATATGGTCTAGATCCTGGAAGTCGGCCATTTTCGACTTTTCTTTTTTAGATAACAAGAAATTGCTTAAATTTAAAGGCATTCTATTTAAAAAAATTAATTTATAACTATATATTCAATTAATAATTAATTATATATCAAAAAAAAATGCTAAATCCATTAAGCTTTATTAGTAAATTATTTAAGAGTAGCAATGATATCGAGCTTGCTAAATTCAAAAAAATTCTAGAAAAAATTAATTCACTCGAGAGTGATGTGGCTAAGGTAAAAGATAGAGATTTTCCAATTAAAACTGATGAACTAAAGAATGAAATTAAAAGTGGAAAAACTCTCGATGAAATTTTACCGGAGGCATTTGCATATGTAAGGGAAGCTTCTCATAGATCAAGAAATGAAAGGCACTTTGATGTTCAAATGTTAGGGGGCATTGCATTACATCAGGGTAAAATAGCAGAGATGAGAACTGGAGAGGGAAAAACAATCACAATTGCATTGGCTGCTTATTTAAATGCTCTTTCTGGAAACGGTGTTCATGTCGTTACTGTAAACGATTATTTAGCAAAAAGAGACTGCGAAAATATGTCAAAAATTTTTAACTTCCTGGGTTTAAGCGCAGGTTACATCAATAATGACCAATCAGATGACGAAAGAAGAGAAAATTATTTAAAAGATATTACTTACGCAACTAATAGTGAACTAGGTTTCGATTATTTAAAAGATAACATGAAATATTCATCGGAAAAATTAGTACAAAGAGAACATACCTTTGCTATTGTAGATGAGATCGACTCTTGCCTAATAGATGAGGCTAGAACACCGTTAGTTATTTCTGGACAGTCAGATGAAACAAGTAATCAATATAAAGCTATCAATAAACTTGTAACAAAATTAAAACCGAATGATTATGAATTAGATGAAAAAGATAAAAATGTAACTTTAACAAATGAAGGTATAGATTCTGTAGAAAAATTATTAAATAATATTGGAATACTTAAGAATAATAATTTTTATGATCCAGCTAATTTAAATCTTGTACATCACGTTAATCAAGCATTGAAAGCAAATCATCTTTTCTCAAAAGATAAAGACTATGTAGAAGTAGATGGCAGAATCAAAA
>CACOXX010000017.1 GCA_902631265.1 uncultured Pelagibacteraceae bacterium
GGAAAATCTTAAATATAAAGAATTTATTTTAGATGTAAGTTTCATTACAGTTAGTGACTCAATTATAAAAATATTGGATAGAATTCTTAAAGATTGCAATATAGAGGTAAAAAAATTTATCAGTCATCAATATTCAAGTAGGTTTGCGGATAATAACGATTCAAGTCCTTGTATCGCTGCCAAGAAAGTAAATGACGGCATAAACCCGTTAGAGGTTAAAATACATAATTTAAAGACTAAAACGCAGGGTTTATTTGAGAAAATGTTCAATTTTTTTAGTTAAATTCTGTATTGTTTTGTAACATTAGTTGTTTTTTCTTTAATTTCTTCAGTGAATATAAGAAATGCGATGTCAATTTTAAAACAAAAAACAATTAAAAATAGCATAAATCTATCAGGCATTGGCCTTCATTCAGGTAAAAAAGTCAATCTTAAGTTAGTTCCCCAGAAACCAAACACTGGCATATATTTTAAAAGAACCGATTTAACTTCAAATAATATTATTTATCCAAGTGTCTTTAATGTATCGAGTGCCTCATATTGCACAAAGATATCAAATGAATTTGGAGTATCTGTTTCAACAATTGAGCATTTAATGGCAGCATTGTATGGTAAAGGAGTAGACAACTTACTTATAGAAATAGATTCTGAAGAAATTCCGATACTTGATGGATCTTCTAAAAATTTTGTGGAAGCAATTGAGTCAACAGATCTTGAAATTAGCGACCAACCTATAAAAATAATTACTATCGACAAGGAAGTGGTTTTCAAAGAAGGTGAAAAGTCAATCTCTTTTAAACCGAGCAAGATAAGTTTAGAAATAGATTTTGAAATAAATTTCAAAAATGAATTAATCAAAACTCAAAAAAACAATATAAATATTTACATGGATGATTTGTCTGACATGTATAATTCTAGAACGTTTTGTTTATATGAAGACATAGAAAAACTAAAAAAGTTAAATCTGGCCAAAGGTGGGTCTTTGGATAATGCAATAGTTGTTAAACAGAACAAAATATTAAACAATGAAAAATTAAGAAATGAAAAAGAGTTTGTAAATCACAAAATATTAGATTGTCTTGGGGACCTTTATTTATCAGGTTTTAAAATGGTTGGTAAAATTACCTCTTGTCAAGGAGGCCATAATATCACTAACCAAGGCTTAAGAAAATTACTAAGTAAAAATGAAAATTTCTCAATTATTGAGCTAAAAGAGAAAAATATTCCGCATTCCTTTTTGAACAAGAATATTCTAAAATCTATCGCATAAGATTATTTGTATAAATTATCTTTAGAGCTACTTATTTATGAATTTTTTAAAAATTTTTTCTATATTTTTAATTGCAACTTTTTTTTTAACAAGTTGTTCAAAAAAAGAAAAAATTTCATTGGTTGTTCAAGAAGATGTCGAGCTTCAAATGGTTCGAGCTTTCAGAGAGGGCTATAAAGAGTTTGAAGCAGGTGATGCTCTTTACGCTGCAAAAAAGTTTAATGAAGCAGAATTATTATTTCCCCAATCATCCTGGGCTCCAAAAGCTGCGTTGATGGCAGCATATGTATATTATGCTCAAGATTATTATTTCGATGCAGAGTTTGAACTTAAAAGATTTATTAAAACTTATCCAAAAAATCCTGATTTAAACTATGCTCATTTTCTACTTGCAATGGTTTACTATGAACAGATCGTCGATGAAAAAAAAGACTTAGGTCCATTATTAAAAGCGCAAGAAAAATTTAATTTTATCATTAAAAATTACCCTAATTCAGATTATGCTTTAGATTCAAAATACAAACTTGATTTAATTCAGGATTATCTAGCATCAAAGGAAATGTATATTGGTTCTCATTATATGAAAAAAAAAAAATGGGTTGCATCAATTAACAGATATAAGACTGTAGTCGAGGAATATGAAAAAACAATATACGTTGAAGAAGCTTTACACAGACTAGTTGAGTTATATTTTACAATTGGTTTAGAAAATGAGTCTCAAAAATATGCTTCATTATTAGGCTACAATTATCAATCTAGTAAATGGTATGAAAAATCATACAAAATCTTTAATAAAAATTATAAATCAAAATTAGAATTGAAAAAAGAGAAAAAAAGTATGTTAAAGAAATTCAAAAAACTGTTCGATTAAAATGTTAAAAAGTTCAGCGAAAAAAGAATATAAAGAAAAAATAAAACAATATAAAAAACATAATAAAAAATACTTTGAAGACAGTGCGCCGATAATTTCAGATCATGATTTCGATTTATTAAAAAAAGAAATTTTAGAGCTAGAAAAAAAATTTAATTTTAACGATAAAGACTCTCCTTCAAAAATATTGGGTTTTATGCCCTCAAAAAATTTTGAAAAATTTCCACATAGAGTGAAAATGCTTTCATTGGCAAATGCCTTTGATGAGGAAGATCTTATCAATTTTGAGAAAAAAATTACAAATTTTTTAAATTTGTCTAAAAATTTTGAATTTGAGTATAGTGCAGAACCTAAAATTGATGGTATATCTGCGTCTCTTACATATAAATCCGGCAAATTAATAAGGGGGTTATCAAGGGGGAATGGAGAAGAAGGAGAGGATATTACAGTAAATTTAAAAACAATATCTGACATACCACATTATGTAGAACACAAAGATTTTCCTGAAGATATTGATATTAGAGGGGAAGTTTTCATTCAAAATAATGATTTTGAAAAAATGAAAAATAGTTTTGCAAACCCAAGAAATGCAGCCTCTGGCTCTTTAAGACAAAAGGACCCTAAAAAAACATCTAAGATACCCTTAAAATTTGTTGCTTATACATTTGGATTTTCATCTGATCAAACAATAGACAAGCAAACTAATTTTTTAGATAAACTAAAAAAATGGGGTTTTAAAACTTCAGAATTAAACAAAAAAATTTCAGGAATAAAAAATCTTTTGTTTAATCATCAAAATATAGAAAAAAAAAGATTTGAATTAAATTATGATATTGATGGTATCGTTTACAAAATAAATGATTTCAAGCTACAAAAAAGATTAGGATTTGTAACAAATGCACCAAGGTGGGCAATTGCTCACAAATTTTCTGCTAGCAATTCAATTACTGAAATTTTGAACATTGATATCCAAGTTGGTAGAACTGGTGCACTAACACCAGTAGCCAAGGTGAAGCCTGTAAATATAGGTGGAGTAGTAGTTTCAAACGCCACTCTTCATAATGAAGAAGAAATTTTAAGAAAAGATATTAGAATTGGTGATACAGTAAAAATTGAGAGAGCAGGTGATGTAATTCCGCATGTTATATCAGTGGATTTGTCAAAAAGGAAAAAGGTTTCTAAAAAGTTTATTTTTCCCTTAAATTGCCCATCTTGTGGGTCAAAAACTATTAAAGAATATAATTCTCAAACCAAAAAACACGATGCTGTTAGACGATGCACAAGTGAGGGCTTTAAATGTGAAAAAATCTCTATCGAAAAAATAAAACATTTTGTGTCAAAAGATGCGCTTAATATTGATGGTTTTGGGAAAAAGATAGTTCAAAATTTCTGGGAGATTGGTTTAATTAAATTACCACATGATATATTTAATTTAGATTTTGAAAGAATATCAAAGTTAGAAGGTTGGGGCAGCTTGTCAGTAAATAATTTAAAAAAATCTATTCAAAAATCAAAAAAAGTTTCATTGGATAAATTTATTTTTTCACTTGGTATAAGACATATTGGTCAAGAAAATGCAAAACTTCTAGGCGAATTTTTAAAGAAAAAAGAAAACTTTTTCCGATTAAAAAATCAAAATTACATTCAAGAGCTTATCAATATAGATGGCATAGGTGACACTCAAATAAATTCATTAAAGAATTTTTTTAATGAGAAAGCAAATTTAGATGTTATTTCAAATTTGTTGAAATCATTAGATATTCAAAGTTTTAAAGAAAACACTAGCTCAGGAAAACTTAAAGGTCAGGTCTTTATGTTTACTGGAAAGCTAAATAATATTTCAAGAGCAGAAGCTAAATCATTGATTGAAAGTAATGGAGGTAAAATTGTAAGCAACGTAACTAAAAAACTAGATTATTTAGTTATAGGAGAAAAACCTACCACTAAAAAAGTAGATTTAGCTAAAAAAAACAAAATAAAAGTAATTAATCAAAAAACATTAGATGAAATGTTAAATTGATTTTATAAGCCATTTTTTTTCACTCAAAGATAAAAATTTATGGATTTTAGAATATACCTCAAGGTGGTAATTAATTAGATATCTTTTTTCTTCGGAGGACAATAACTTGAAATTTATTAGATTAATATCAATTGGTGCCAATGTAAGGTTCTTAAAAACTAAATTATTTTTTTCTTTTTTGATATAGACTAAATTTTCAATTCTGATTCCATACTTTCCTTGTAAGTAAAATCCTGGTTCATTACTTAGTATCATTCCTTCTCTTAATTTAATATTATTCCTTTTTGAAATTGCCTGTGGACCTTCGTGAACATTTAAAAAATAACCTACTCCATGTCCAGTACCATGACTAAAATCTTTTTTGACTTCCTTAAGGTACTTTCTCGCCAACTTATCAATATTTGATCCAGTTTTTTGTTTTGAAATATTAGCGGTAGCCACAGCAATGTGTCCTTTCAAAACTCTAGTGAAAGTATCTTTGATATTTTTGGGCTGTACTTTGAAAGAAATAGTCCTTGTAACATCGGTGGTTCCATATGTGTATTGTCCCCCTGAGTCACAAAGGTATACATCATTTTGTTTTATCTCTCTGCATGTTTTATTTGAAGCACGGTAATGAATGATTGATCCATTTTTTCCAGTTGCCGATATAGTGTTGAAACTTGGAAAAAGATAATTTTTGTTTTGTTTCCTGAAAGACTCTAATTTTTTTTCAGCATCAGTTTCGGAAATTTTTTTATTTTGATTTTTTTTGATCCAGTATAAAAATTTAGTAACTGCTACCCCGTCATAAATATGACTTTCGATCGTATTGTTTATTTCCACTTTGTTCTTGATTGATTTCATTAAATATAAAGGATCCCCAACCTTAGAAACCTTAAATTTTGAACTTATTAAATTTTCAAGTAAAACAGAGCAGGAATTTTTGTCGATTATAATTTTTTTTACGTTTAAGTTATTTAAAAATTTTTCAATTTGACTATCTTTGAAAAAAGAGGTTCTCGAAAAATCTTTCTTTTTGAAAATACTTGATGAGTTTTTTATGTCTGAAAAAAAACTTACATCTCCTTTTGTATTAAGTATTATTCTACAATATGGTATTGGGCTAAAAGGATTATCTCTTCCTCGTATGTTTAAAAGCCAAGCAACATTTTCAGGTGCTGATATAAAAATATGATCCGATCCATCTTTTTTTAAAATTTTTATTAATCTTTTAATCTTACTGTTTACTGTTTCGCCAACTACTTTGGTGTTTAACGAGTAGAACTTTCTTGATTTATAACCATCTAAAGTCTTTGAGTTTATCATCGTTTTATTAATAGGGGTAAGTTTAATTTTACCTCTAAAGTAATATTGCAAACTTCTAGAAGTGAAAATCATTGGATCAAATCCTAAATTTAAGTTCGAATTTAAAACTTGATAGGGAAGTTTTTTTGGTATCTCAATTATTTTGAACTTTTTTCCAGCCTGAATTTTAGCTTGCTCAACATATCTACCATCAACAAAAAGAAAGTTTTTTTTCTTTAATATTATCGCTATTCCAAAAGATCCATCAAAACCTGTAATGGTTTTAAGTTTATCTTTTTTTGCAAATTCAGAAAAATATTCATCATTTTTAGGTATTACATAGCCGTCTATTTCGTGAAGGTTAAATTTATTTTTTAATTCTTTTAATTTTTCAGAGATCATTTTAATCTTTTTTGATATCTGATCCATCCAGGACTTCTAAAATTCTCATTATCATCATCTATATCCTGATTAAAGTCGAAATCTTGATCATCTCTTTCTAAATTATTATTCTTCTCAATAAACTTTTCTGGAAGCTCATCAACAAATCTTGATGATAAACTATCTATCCAATCGCCCTGGTAAAATCTGTTTAAAGAAAAAGATATAAAACTTAAATCTTTTGCTCTTGTAATACCCACGTAAGCAAGACGTCTTTCTTCCTCAAGACCGCTCTGGCCTTTTTCATCTATGGATTTCTGATGAGGAAACATACCTTCTTCCCAACAAGGCAAGAACACAGCGTCAAATTCTAAACCTTTTGATGCATGCATAGTCATTAAATTTATTTTTTCACCTTCCCATTGTTGATCAATGGAGGTTGCTAATGAAACATGCTCAAGAAAACTTTCTAAATTGTCAAATTCTTTCATTGCGCTTAAAAGCTCTTTGATATTTTCAAGTCTATTTTCGTTTTCTAAATCTTTTTTATCTTTCAAGGAGGCAGAATATCCAGATTCGTCTAATATAATTTGCAAAAGTTTGACATGATTTACCTTTTTTATTAAGTGGTCATTTCTCCATTTCTTGATCATATTCAAAAAAGACAAAAGTCCTAATTTAGTCTTAGGTTTGATTAAATTTTGAGCGATTAAATTTTGTGAAGCAGTTTCTAACGATAAATTATTTTTCCTCGCATACTCATTAATTTGTTTAAACGAACTTTCCCCTATAGATCTTTTGGGAACATTTACTATCCTTTCAAAAGCAAGGTCATCTCTCTCGTGTTGAACAACGCGCAAGTAAGCTATACAATTTTTAATTTCGGCTCTTTCGTAAAATTTAGTCCCACCTAGTATCCTGTATGGTAGGCCTATTTTTAAAAATCTCTCCTCAAATTCTCTGGTTTGAAATATTGCTCTCACAAGAATAGCAATGTTATTGTATGAATACTTTTTTTTAAGCTCGTTTTCAATTATATCAGATACACCTATAGCTTCATCTTTGCCGTTTCTAAAACAATTTAATTTGATTTTCTCTCCTTCAATTTTATTCGAATTCAATTTTTTTCCAAGTCTATTTTCATTATTTGAAATCAAATGGGATGCAACGTTTAAAATGTTTTGAGTTGATCTATAATTGTCTTCTAGCCTTATAATTTTTGTATTCTCATAAACTTTATCAAACTCTAAAAAATTTTTGATCTCCGCACCCCTCCAACTATAAATTGACTGATCATCATCACCAACACAACAAATATTATTATGTAACAAAGTTAAATGTTTTAGCCATTTGCTCTGGATATAATTTGTGTCTTGATATTCATCCACAAGAATATATTTAAATTTTTTTGAATAAATTTTATTAATGTCTTGATTTTCCTCAAAAATTTTGACGCAATGAAGGATTAAGTCTCCAAAATCACACGCATTTAAATCAATGAGTTTCTCTTGATATACTTTATAAACCTCTAACATATTCTTTTCTAAAATCTGACCTCTTGAAATTTTTACATTTTTTGGATACCAACCAGAATTTTTCCATTTATTAATTAAAGCAAGTATGAAATTTGGAGAAATTTTTTTGACATCAATATTTTTACTTTTGCAAATATTCTTAATTAATCTTTGCTGATCGTCTTGATCTATTATGGTAAAACTTTGTGTTAAATTGACAGCTTTGGCATGTTTTCTCAGAATCTTTGCACATATGGAATGAAATGTTCCAAGCCAAGGTAGGCCGACCGCTCTCTTCTTTAATATTGAACTTACCCTATTTTGCATTTCCCGCGCTGCCTTATTAGTAAAGGTTACAGCCAATATTTCGTTTGGAAATGCTAAATTTTTTTCAACAATATTTGCAATTCTTGAGGTAAGAACCTTTGTTTTACCTGAACCGGCCCCAGCAACAATTAATAGCGGTCCTGAAGTATACAAAACAGCTTCTTTTTGAAATTTATTTAATTTTTCTAGATATTCAGAGTTTATCATTTATTTTAAATCACTATAAGTCATTTTATAGAATAATGAAAAAATTTAAAATTCAATCTTTTTTACAAAAAAACTTATTTAAAAAAAACATACTAATTAAAATGTTTAGTAAGTTTTTCACATTATTCAATATGCCTAAAAGCACATGGAAAATCAGCTTTAACCAATTTAAGAAAAAAAACATAGAAAGCTTCATATCAGAAAAATTTCAACTCAATTACGCACTATTTATACTCAGTATTATGTTTTTCCTCTATCTACTTTACCTCTCTATTCCAGGAATTGTGATGAATGAGAATATACAAAAAGAATTGGAGGAAAAGTTAAAAAAAGAATACAACTTAGACTTTGTACTAACTCCGGAAATTAATTATTCGATTCTTCCAAAACCTCATTACATCATAAACGACGTTGTAATATTTACGGAAAAAATGGGTTATCAGAAAGAGTTTAGTCAAATTAAAAAACTAAGAATTTTTATAAATCAAAACAATTTTTTCAAAATGAATAACGTAATAAGAAAAATTGAAATTAAAAATGCTAATTTCTTTATTGAAAAAACTGATTTTAATTTCATCGATAATTTTTTGAATAAAGGTTTTTCAAAAAATTCCATCAAAGTCTTGAGAAGTAAAATTTTTTATAAAAGTAAAGAGGGTCAAATTGTTTCATTCCTATCTATTGAAAATATTTTGATTTTTTACGATGAGCTTAAAAAAGAAAATTCCATAATTTCTAAAGGTAAAATTTTTAATATCCCGTTTACATTTGATTGGAAGGACAATGAAAATTCAAATGAAAAAACTACAAAGGTAAGATTGAATCCCTTAAAATTAATTTTCTCAAATAAATCGAAAAAAGATAGTAAAATAAAAAATCTTAAAGTAAATTTTAAAAGATCTAAACTAAATACTGATTATTTTTTTGAAGACGATGCAATTGTTTTAGAGTCCAATAAGTCATTTCTTGGAACAAATAAATTTGATTACAAGGGAAAAATTAACCTGGAACCATTTGATTTTCAAATTGAATCAGAAATTCAAAGACTCGATATAAAAAAAATTTTACCAAAAAAGAATATACTTGATGAAATTTTTTCTCCTGAATTTTTACTGAATGAAAATTTTAATGGGAAGTTTGCAATTAAAAGTAAGAACTTGAATAATGGAGGTTTTTTTAATGAAA
>CACOXX010000018.1 GCA_902631265.1 uncultured Pelagibacteraceae bacterium
AAAATATTGAGTTTGAGGAATAAATTTTTGTTCATTTTATTTTTCATAAATTCAATATTTCTTGCAATTTTAGAAACTTTTAGCATTGGAATTTTAGCATTATATGTTGGTTTTTTATCAAACACTCAATTAGTTTTAGATAAAATCACAATTGATTTTATAAAAAACTACTTAGTAACTCTTGATAAAGCATCATTAATTTTATGTGTTTCAATTGTCATAGTTATAGCGTTTGTTTTAAAAAATATATGTGTTGTTTTTAGTGGATGGTTTTCTTTGAAAATAAAACAATCTATTATGTCTGATAACAGTAATGAAATATTTAGATATATTCTTTTGCAGGATTTTAAAAACCTTATTGATACTTCGAAATCAGTACTGACATACAAAGTATATAACGAGGTAAAAAGAGTCGCAAATTTAATAGTCGCATATAGTGCGGTTTTAAAGGAGTTTTTACTGATTTCTTTGATATCATCATCTTTGTTTTTTATAGATAAGAATATATTCATTATTCTTGTTACAGTGTTCATATTATTTTTCATCATTTCAGTAAAAACTTTTAAAGGAATGATACGTAGATCTGCAAATCGCATTAATAAACATTCATCTTTGATGTTAAAATCAATTTCAGAAATAATTGATAATTCAATTTTGATAAAATTATCCTCTAAAAATAGTTTTTTTATCAACAAGTATATAAATCAACTAAATCTTCAATTAAAATTTAGAAATCTTGATAGACTTATTAATTCGCTACCTAAAAATATATTTGAAATATTAGGTGTATCCTTAGTTATGGGATATGTATTATTTGAAATTTTGGACGGTAACAAAAATACAAATGAATTAATTACGACAATTAGTTTTGTGGCCCTAGCTGCCGCAAGAATGATCCCTTCGTTTGGACAAATAAACTCAAATGTCTCTACTATAATATTTAATGAAAATACTTTCGTTGAATTTTGTAACAACAGAAAAAAAATGGATTTTTTAAAAATTCAAAAAGAAGAGAATCATGAAAATAAAAAAATCAAAGAGGAAAAAAAGTTAGAAATCATTCTAGAAAATGTAAGTTTTTATTATGATCAACAAAAAAAGGTTTTAGAAAATTTAAATTATAATTTTTTAAACAATTGTATTTATGGAGTATCTGGAAAATCTGGTTCAGGAAAATCTACTTTAATCAAGATTATAATGGGTTTATTAGAGCCCTTAAATGGAAGTATTTATATTTCAGATTTGAATAACAAATACGATATTCGTAAACATAGTAATATTTTTGGATACGTGCCTCAAAATATATTTTTAATTAACGATACAATCGAGTCAAATATTGCAATGGGGGAAAATTTAAATGAAATAAACTCTGATGGAATGAAAAAAAGTTTAGAACTTACAAGCTTATCTGAGTTGTTAAATATGACTGGAGTTGAAAAGTACAAAATTACAGAACAAGGTACTAATTTATCTGGGGGACAAACTCAAATGATTGGAATAGCAAGAGCAATTTACAGAAACCCAAAAATATTAATTCTTGATGAACCTACCAATAATCTAGATTCAATAACAAAAAACAAATTTATACAGAACTTAAAAGGAATATCTAAAAATAGAATTTGTATAATAGTGTCTCACGATAAAGAATTATTAAAAAGTTGCCAAAAAGTTATTACTATAAGTGAGGGGAAGTTGATAGAAAATGGCTAAAAAAAAAACAGTCTATTTTGTGACAGGTTGTGCAGGTTTTATTGGTTTTCATGTTTGCAAAATTCTTTTAGAAAAAAATTATAAAGTCATAGGTATTGATAATATAAATAATTATTATGATGTTGATTTAAAGATAAATCGACTGCGGATATTAAAAAGGAACAAAATTAATTTTAAATTTTGTAAAGTTGATATTTGTAATTTTAAAAAGTTGGAACAAATATTGATTAAACTTGATAAATTTAAAGTTATTCATTTAGCAGCTCAAGCTGGTGTAAGATATTCTCTTAAATATCCTAAAGCATATATAAGATCAAATTTACTTGGTTTTTGGAATATCTTGGAATTGTCGAAAAAATATAAAGCTGAACATTTTATTTTTGCTAGCTCAAGTAGTGTTTATGGAGAAAATAAAAAGATTCCTTTCAATGAAAATGACTCTACTGACAACCCTATACAACTATATGCGGCAACGAAAAAATCTAATGAAGTAATTGGTTATAGCTACAGTTCTTTATATAAGTTAAAAATCACGGCCTTAAGATTCTTTACAGTATATGGCCCATGGGGAAGACCTGATATGGCAATTTTTAAATTTACAAAAAATATAATAAACAATAAACCAATAGATGTTTATAATAAAGGAAACCATTATAGAGATTTTACATTTGTAAAAGATATTGCTAAAGGAATAATTTTAGCTTCATTCAGAAAAGATAAAAAAAACTTTCAAATTTTTAATATTGGTAATGGCAAGCCTGTTTATCTAAAAAAACTTATTCAAATACTTGAAGCAATCTTAAAAAAAAAAGCTGTAAAAAACTTTTTACCGATACAAAAAGGTGACATGAAAAGCACTTATGCAAATACAAATAAATTTAACACCACTTTTAAGGGTAAATTTGTATCTCTTAAAACAGGATTAATTGAATTTGTAAATTGGTTTAGAGATTACTATGAAAAATAGCTTAAAAAAAAAATATCAAAATCTTAAAGTTGAATTGTTAAAAGAGAACAAGTATTACAAAAATAATGTAATTTTAGTAAATAGAAACAGGGTCGATCCAGTCTTCAGAAGTATATGGTGCGCTTCAATTTTAAATTCATTTAAAAATCAAAACGTAATACTTTTTACAAAAAAAAAATTTAGTTTTACGAACACATTATATCAGAACTTTGGAGTAAGAAAATTAGAATTTTTATCTGTAAGTGACATTTTTTTTAAAAACTTTTTCACAAATTTTTTGTGTTTATTTAGGTCTTTCTCAGATTATTTAATTTATTCATATAAAGGCATAGATAAATTTATTGAAAAATTTAATATCAATGACGTTTACACTGGTTTGTTAATACACGAGAGTTATATAAAAAAAGAAAAATATTTTATAGACACAAATTTTTTTCTTCCATTTTTTTATTTTTTCCAAATTTTAACGTCTTACGTTTTAATTTACTATTTAGAGGATTATCTTGTCAGGAACAAAGTTAAAAGCATTATTATTAATAAATATACATACTTTGATGTTGATAGCGTTCTTTTTCTAATAGCAAAAAAAAAAAATTTAAAATGTTTCGTATTAAGTCAAGAAAAAGTCCTTAAAAATAATAAAACTCTTTTTTATGACCAGAAGTACAGTCTTAACAAAAATGATTTAAAAAAAAAAATTTCAAAGAAAAAAATTAATAATTTTGTTAATAAAAAATTTAAGGGTTTGACCGATAGAGATGCAAAATATTCTCACAATCAAAAATTTTTTTTTAACAACAAAATTTTAAACTATATGTTTCCTGAAAAAAAAAGATTGACTATCCTTTTTTGTCCACACGTTTTTTCTGATAGTTGTTCAGCAACTGGAAAATTTATTTTTAGAGATTTTTTTGATTTTTATCTTAAAACAATTAATCAATGTAAAAAAATAAATGATATAAATTGGGTAATTAAGATGCATCCATATAGAAAGTTCTATAATGAAACTGATATTTCGAAAAAATTTAATGATAAAATTAAATCAAGAAATATTAAGATTATCTCTGATAAATACAATATTCTTTCAGTGATTAGGCATGTCGATGCTGTAGTGACAGCAAAAGGTACAATTATTTTAGAAGCAACGATTCTAGGAAAAAAAGTTTTAGCTTATGAGAACAATCGGTTTGAAGATTTTAATTTTTTTTTGAAATATTCAGAAATAAATGATTATTATAATAAACTTAGTTTTAAAGACTGTGATTTAAAAGTAAGTCAAAAGGATAAAGATTTATCAAAAAGATTATTATTTGAGTACAACCATAAAGCTTATTCATATAAAGATAATATCTTTATCGACGAAAGAAATAAGAGCAAAACTCAGCTTGATAGATACCATTCTAATTTAATCAAGACTTTTAAAAAAGGAAAGAAAGTAATCTATAACTCAATATATTACCAAAATTTGAAAAAAAACATTTTAGAATGAAGCGATGATCAAAAAAAATCAAATTATGAAAATTGCTAAAGGTAATAAAATTACTTTCTTTTATAACAACAAGCATGAGAAATATATATTTGATCCTATATCTGAGATTTTTAAACAAAAAAAAATAAATTTTACTTTTTCAAAAAATCATGATCTCAGATCAGACATAGGTTTTTATTGTAGAAAACCTAAAAATATTAACTCAAAAACTTCTGTAATTTTTTTAGGTGGAATTGACCAAGGAAGAGTAATATGGCCCAATATATGGAGAGAGCAACCTTGGAATGAATTTGATATAGGTTTTTTACCAGGAGATAATTGGGCCAAAAGATGGAAACAGAGCTCGTGTGATTATAGATCACAAACTAAGTTTGGAGTTTTTAATGTTGGATGGCCAAAAGGAGACTTTCTTTTTAACTTAAAAGAAAATAAAAATAGAATTAAACAGTTTAAAAAGAGATATAAAATAAACAGTAATAAGATAAATATTTTATATGCACCGTCCTTTGAGTGTTTTGATAGACAGATTGAAGTTGCTAAAGTTGTAAAAAAACTTGGATTTAATTTAATTATAAAACACTGGCTTGAAAAAAAGGAAAAAAAATACAAAGATCTTTGGGACAACATTGAAAGGTCAAATAAAAAAACTCTTGAGATTTATAAAAAGAAAACAACTATTATTCAACCAGGTGAAAATTTTTTAATATTACTTAATTTTATAAACTTAATTATTACAGACGAATCCAGCGTTGCTTATGAAGCTCTTTTAAAAAATATTCCAACAATATCTGTAAAAGATTGGTTGATTCAAAGACACAAAAAAGGTGTTACACGTTATGTTAAACCAGCAAATATAACAATTAAGACAGAAAAAAGGTTTTTAGGTAAAGCAATCTTAAAACACTCCAAAATTAGAAAAGATTTTAAGTTAAAAAAAAAGGAATTTTCTCACTTAGGAAAGTCATCAAAGATTGTAGTTGAAATTTTGTTAAGTTTTTTAAATGACAGAAAAAGTGTTAAAAAAACAAAATATTATTTAAAACCTAAAACTCAGACAAATTTTTTTAAAAAAATAGAAAATTTATTCAAATGAACACAATTGAATTTTTTGGACTACCTGCTAGTGGAAAATCACTAATAGTTGAAAAATTGGTCAAATCCTTTAAACATAAAAAAAAAATTTCTAGTTACAGGACTCTCACCATAAATGAATTAAGAAAGCAAAAAAAAATTTCATTTTTTGAATATTTTTTCTGGATTTATATGGAAAAAAAAAGGGAAAAAAGAACAAGTATAAAATCAAAATCAGGCAAAAAAAATTTCTTAACCCAAGTGAAGGAAAAACTGATCTTTTTTTTTCCAAAAAGAGAAGTTTTTTTACGAAAAGTTGACGATTTGTTTCTTGAATATAAATCAAGACACATAAATTATATTGATAATCTAAATAAAATTTCAGAAAAGTATAATAAGAAAGAGGAATTTAAAAATATTTTAGATTGGATAAAATTTGAGATTATAGGTTATGAATTAAGTAAAAAAAATCCGCATATTGTGTTGATAAATTCGGAGGGTTTTTACCAACGTTCTTTAAGTTTTCTGATAAGAGCAAATATAAGTGACAATGATTTAGAGAATTACATCAGATCATGTCCAAAAATAAAACAATTAAATATTCTAATCAATAAAGATCTAAAAAAAAAAACAATTGAAAATATTTTAAAATCTAAAAAGCAAGATTTTAAATTTAATAGAAAATTTATCAAAAAATATTTTTTTATTATAAGGAATTTAAAGAAAGAAATGAATGTTAACTTATATATTTTTTATTTTAATGAAATTGAAAAAACTTATAAAATTATAAAAAAAAGAATAAATACGTGAAAATAAAAGTTTTACATATTGTAGGGGGGTCTCAACAGAATGGGTCATTTAAAGGAGCAGAGGTTTTACATCAAGCTTTATTAAAACAAGATATAGACTCAAAAATTTTAAATGACAGCCAAGCTAATTTAATTAAGACATCAAATAACGCAGATAAAGGTATTAGTACAATTTATAATAATTTTTTTTCTAGGTTTATGAATAAACTATTTGTTCTGATAGAAAAATTTTTTAAATTTATAATTCTTCATAGCCCACGAGACACCTTTACTTTTGGTTTATTGGGCACAGATCTTACTAATTTAAAAGAGTATAATGAAGCAGATATAATTCATATTCATTGGCTTAATCAAGGTTTCATTAAGTTAAAGTCGTTATCAAAAGTTGATAAACCGACAGTTTGGACAATGCGAGATATGTGGCCTTTTACAGGTGGACCACATTATACTTTAGATTTTAAGAAGTACGAAAGTGGATATTTATCAAAAAAAATGAAAAGTTTTAAGAGTAAAATTTACAGAGATAATTTTAATTTTGTTGCAGTTAGTGAATGGCTCAAAAACGAGGCTCAAAAAAGTGAGGTATTAAAAAAAAATAAAATCATTAAGATTTATAATAATATTAATCTTAAAGACTTCAAAATAATTCCAAAAAAAACAGCAAGATCAAATTTAAATATTTCTACTAAAAAACAAATTATTCTTTTTGGTGCGCAAAACCCACAAAGTTTAAGAAAAGGTTGGGAAATTTTCGTAAATTCTCTCAAAAAAATTGATATTTCAAGCTATTACCTTTTAATTTTTGGAAACTTCTGGTCTCATAAAACTATAGATGACATCGGTATTGAATATAAAAGCATTGGTTTCGTTAACGACAACAAAAAATTAAATTACATTTATTCTAGTGCTGATTTTTTTGTAGCTTCTTCTTTACAGGACGCTTTTGCCAAAACATTCGTTGAGTCATTAGCATGTGGGACACCGGTAATATGTTTTTCAAATACATTTGGCAAAGAAGTTATACATCATAAGAGAAATGGTTTTATCGTTGATGATTTTGATGCAGATAAATTAAAGAATGGAATTGAATGGATTTCAAATGAAATAAAAAAAGAAAAATTTAAAGAAAAAATTTTTGATGATAACATAAAAAAATTCGACTCAGAATTAATTGCCAAACAATACATAGGATTATATAAAAGTATATTTAAGAATGTTAATGAATAAAATTTGTGAGCTATACTCAATAAAAAATTCCTCAGAAAATTTTTCACATGGTGGAAAAAGAATTGACTCTTTTAAAGAAGAAAACAATTTTAAACCTTTAGTTTCAATTATTACAGTTGTTAAAAATGGTGAAAGGTTTTTAAATGAAACTTTCAAAAGTGTTTTTAATCAGTCTTTTAAAAATTGGGAATATATTGTTATAGATGGTAATTCTACTGATAAAACTATTGAGATAATAAAAGATAACCAAAATATGATTAATTATTGGGTATCCGAAAAAGATGATGGAATATACTATGCATTTAACAAGGGTCTTTCTTTAGCTAGAGGGCAATTAATTGGTTTCGTGAACTCAGATGATACATTGGAGAAAAATGCACTAAATATTTTGTCCGATTATTATAAAAAAAACCCGGATAAAGATTTTTTTTTTGGTGCAGTAAAAAAGCATTGGGGAGTTTTACACGGTTTTAAACCAGAAAAAATTCATTATAGTTGGGGCTTTTATTCAAGTCATTCCACAGGGTTTTTTATTAAAAAAGAAGCAGCTAAAAAAGTTGGATATTATAATGTCAAATATAAGTATCATTCAGATTACGATTATTTTTACAGAATGATAGTGAAAGAAAAATTAAAAGGTATTGCAACCAAAAAAAATGAATTATTTGGAGTTTTTAGAAGAGGTGGTTTTTCTAGCAGTATTCCTTTTAGAAAACTTCTGTTTGAGGAAATTAAAATTAGATATGATAATAATCAAAACTTAATTTTATTATTTGTAATATTTTCTTATAAAATATTTAAAAATTTTAAAAAATTCGTTAAAAATAAAAACTAATGTTTGAAAATTAATGAGGGAAAAATTGCATGTATATTATTGGTCACCTTTTGTATCTAAGGTCGCCACAGTAAATGCTGTTTTGGGTTCAGCCACTACTTTAGGACTTTATTCAAAAGGTAAGATAATTCCACATATTATAAATGTAGCTGGTGAATGGAATGAATATGAAAATGATTTAATAAAAAATAATATCAAAACAATAAGACTTACGAAATCGAATTTGATTAATAATCTTAATTTTACTGGTTTTTTAAAAAGCAGAATAGTTTATTTTTTATTATTTTTGATTTCATTTATACCTCTTTTAAGATTACTAAAAAAAAATCCACCTGATTACTTTATAATGCATTTAATAACCCCATTACCACTTATATTAAATTTTTTTTTCAGTTTTAAAACAAATTTCATTTTGCGTATATCTGGGTTACCTAAATTAAATATCATTAGAAAATATTTTTGGAAACTAA
>CACOXX010000019.1 GCA_902631265.1 uncultured Pelagibacteraceae bacterium
CCAAATATTCTTAGTTCGTTTCCTTTAGATATTTTTAAAAAAATAATGGTAGAGTTAAAAAACGAAAATTTTGATGGTAGAATTTCTTTTTCAGGATTTTGTGAGCCCTTGTTAACAAAAAATCTGAATGAATATATAAAGATAGCTAGAACAAAACTACAAGACGTAATAATTGAAATTGTAACTAATGGAGATCCATTACTTGCGAAGAATGGTAAAAGCAGGTTAAAGGGATTGTTCTCAGAAGGACTAACTAACTGCAGAGTCAGCTTATATGATGGTCCACACCAAATAAAACAAATGGAAGATATTAAAAATTCTTTAAGTTTAAATGATGAACAGTTTATCGTTAGAAAAAGATATCTTGGTCCAGAAGAAAGTTATGGTCTCACAATTTCTAACAGAGCAGGATCAGTAAATTTAAAGAATGATCATTTTGAACTGAAACCATTAAGCGAGCCACTAAAAAAACCGTGTTATTATCCTTTTTATAAAATTTTAATTGACCATGATGGAGATGTTTTAATTTGTTCAAACGATTGGAAAAAAGAAGCAAGTGTGGGAAATTTAATTACAGAGTCAAGATCACTAGTTGAAATTTGGACCAGTGAAAAATTTATCAATATAAGAAAGAAATTAATGAAAAGTGATAGATGTCACGCGCCGTGTAATCTTTGTGATGTTAATGGAACCCTAAATGGTAAAAAATCTTTTGAAAAGTGGAAAAATTATTTATCCTAAAAAACTAATTTTAAAAAAAAACTTAAATGTTGGGATTATAGGATCTGGAACAATTGCAAATGAATACGCAAAAATAATTAGTTCATTTGGTCATAAGTTAATCATAATAATCTCAAAAAGTAATAATCGTAATGCAATCAGACCCTGCTTTGCTGTAAGCAATAGCTCTTTTGAGTGCGTCATTTAAACTTTTACCTAAGATTAAACTTTCAATTCTTGAAATTACAAAAAAGTTTTCACTTAAAGTTGAATTTTTTGCTTTTTCTATTTTTTTACAGAAGTTCTTAATACTATCTTGCTGAACATTGCTTTGATCTAAAAACAGAGAATTTTTTTTTAGTCCAATTTTATCTTCCATAATAATTGCAGATACACCTGCTCGTTCAAGTTTTCTTATGACATTGGGTAGATGTTCAATCTGCCCACCATTATCAATATCAAATATCATTGGTTTTGTTGTGACATTAAAAATGTCATTCACACCACTGATTCTAGTAGAGTAGTCTACCGATTGATTGTCTGGCATTCCTCTTGAAACAGAATCTGTCAAGCTTGATGACCACATGCAGTCAAATTCATAATATTTTCCCTTATTAGAAAAATTTGCATTTTCTACAATAAGGCCAGCCAAAGGATTGTGACATTCTAAAACTCTTACAATATTTTTTGAATTTATTAATCTTTTTAATTTTGCTTGTCTGTTCTCTGGTGATGTCCCTATTTCTCTAATCTTATTTTTTATTAATGATGATGAAATATTTTTTGTATATTTTGGCTCAACTAATTTACCAGACCATTTTTTTAAGATATTAATTACTTTTCTCCTTATAGTTTTATTTGTACCTTTTTTCCAGTCATCACCATGAACGACAAATTTTGGCTTAATTAATTTAAGATTATAACTATAATCTTGGGTTGTTTGTGGAATTACTTTATAGACATACTTTAAATTTTTAACTATGGCATGTCGTTGTTTATAACTTAAATACGGAAATTTTTTGTATGATGCGATAGCTTTGTCAGTAAGTAAACCTACTATAACTTTTCCATACCTAGAAGCGATCTTAAGAATATTTATGTGACCTTCATGAAGGATATCAGCAGCTAATGCTACATATACGAGATTTTTCTTTTTCATATTTAACTTTTTAAATAATCATTTTTAATTTTTATTAATGTCTTATTGCTAGGTCTTGGTAAATCTTTATTGTGTTCTATTCTTGTTATAACATGGATAAAAATGGGAAGGCTGCCTGTTTTAATATCTTTAAGGCATTTATCAAGATTTTGTAGATCATTTATCTTTATATAATTTTTAAAACCAACAGATTTGGCAAATTTTTTAATGTCATTTATCTTATAATTGATCTTAACATCCCCAACTGATTCATGGGATGAATTATCTAAAAGATAATAAATTAATTTTGTTGTTTTTTTTATTAGTGAAAACGATCCCATATGCATGTAAAAAGAACCATCTCCATCAACACAAACTATAGTATTTTTTTTATATTGTTCTGCACCAAGAGCCACTGCTAGTGTATGGCCCATCGCCCCAACAAGATAAAAAGCTTTTTTTTTCAGGCAGTTAAAGGTTTTGTGCTTGTAAATAGAAGTGATAAATTTAACAAAGTAAAAAAAGCTATGGAAAATCATGGATAATAAGTTCCCAGGTAAAGATATTAGTGATGAAGACATAAAAACAAAGTTTCCATTAGCTTCAAAAAAAAATTCTGGTCATAAATCTAAATTTAAGATTGCCGGTGTAGAGTTTGGTGGAAGTGATTTACCTATATTTGCTGGACCCAACATGGTTGAAACTAAAGAACTAATATTTGATGTAGCAAAGAATGTAAAAAAAATTGGTGCACATTTTTTAAGAGGTGGAGCCTTTAAGCCACTCACATTTCCATATAGAAATGAAAAGTACAATGAGACTCGGGAGGAGGGCATTAAATGGCTTGGGCTAGCAAAAGAAAAATACAATATACCAATAATCACAGAGGTTATGGAGGAAAAGTATCTTCCAATGATTTGTGAAGTTGCAGATATTCTTCAGATCGGATCTAGAAATATGCAAAATTATCCCCTTATCACTGCTGCAGCAAAAACCCAGAAACCTTTGATGATAAAAAGACATTACGGATCCTCATTAAGAGACTGGCTAGGTTCAGCTGAATATGCTCTAATAGAGGGAAACGAAAAAATTATACTTTGTGAGCGGGGAGTTTCCGTTCCTCACACACATAGATCAACTTCAAGGTTTTTGCTAGATCTTCAAGTTGTACCTGCTGCACAAGAAGTTACACACTTACCAATTGCAGTAGACCCATCTCATGCTACTTTTTGGAGATCTTGGGTTGCTCCCATGACGCTTGCTTCTGTCGCAAGTGGGGCAGACGGAATTATGCTTGAAGTACATCCAGATCCAACTAATTCTGCTGTCGATCCTCTTCAGCCAATTGATTATCAAGAATTTAGTAATCTATTTAAACAAATAAATTCTTTAAAAAAAACACTTTCCAAAATTGATTAGAACTTTTTCAAAATAGCTCTTTAGTTATTGGGGTGGCAAATTTTATATTTTTTTTTGATTTTTTACCAATTATTTTATTCAAATATTTTGGTGGCAGACCTTTGTTGGGTCTTATGACTTTGATATTATTTGAAGAAAATTTATCACCCTTTTTTATATCTTTATACGCATAAATTGATCTTCTGTAACTTGAGTATATTTTTTCGTCTAAGCATATCTTGTTTTTTGATACTCCAGTAGATATCCAAGCATTTTTACAGCCAATTATAAGTTGTTTCATTTCCTTCGGGTCTAAAGAAAAATGCGAGTCCAAGGTTTTATCTTTATTTGAAAACTTAAAATGTTTTTCAATTATATTTGCGCCCAAGGCAACAGCAGAGATCGCTGATGAAATACCTCTACTGTGATCTGAATATCCAATTGGTATTTTTAGTTTTTTTTTTAAAGACTGTATTGTTTTTAAATTTAAATTTTTAAAATCCGCAGGATATTGGGTAACACAATGTAACAAAGAAAAATTTTTACATTTATTAAATTTTAAAAATTTATTCAATTCAAAGATTTCGTCAATATTCAAAGTTCCTGTAGAAATAATTAATGGTCTTTTTGTTTTGATCACCTTCTTGATAAGTGGAAAATGTAAACTTTCTAGAGAAGCAATTTTATATGCAGGAGAATTAAGCTTTATTAACAAGTCTAAAGACTTTTCATCGAATACAGAACTAAATAAGGTTAAGCCCAAAGACTTAGCTTTTAAAAAAATTTTTTTATGCCATTTAAAAGGTAAATAAGCTTCTTTATAAATGCTGTACAAAGACCTGTTATTCCATGATTTTGTTGAGAATTTATTTTTGACTATAAACTCACGTTTATTAAAATCTAAAGTCATTTCATTAGGGTCAAAAGTTTGTATTTTAACTGCATCAAGACCTATTTCAGCAGCAACTTCTAATATATTAAAAATTTTTTTTATTGAGCCAGAGTGATTTGCTGAGATTTCGCCTATAATGAATGGAGGTTTATTGTCTGATATTTCTCTTTTGTTTATATAAATTTTATTCATTCTGAAAATTTACTGACTGTTGTTGTGAATTCATAAGGAATCACACCTTTTTTTATACAGTATCCATGATTAATGCTTACGTTTTTACTAAGTTTTCTTTTGCAAAAATCAAATATTTCTAATGGATCTGCGTAAAATAATTTATTATCTTTATAGTCTACATATCGACTTAGATTATTAAAAATTAATTTTTTTTTTGTATTTAATATTAATTTTGATAAAACCTTTTTCATCCATTGCATATTATTTCCTGTGTAATTATTAAATGTTCCATTAATAAATATATAGTCATATTTCACATTTAGTTTTTTTTTTAGAATATTTTGATTCAAAAACAAAACTCTTGATGATTTAAACTTTGTTAAATTATAAGAGATTATTTTTTCTGAAATATCACATCCATGGTAAATTCCATTAAACTTTTTTTTCTTTTTTAAAAAATTAAATAAATATCCTGTACCACATCCAAAGTCGAAAACCTTATCATCTCGTTTAAAAATTATATCTTTTGTTAAAATCTTCATCCTCTTAATTTGAGTAGCTCTGCTTGATTGTTGAGAAGATTTCACGCTGTTTCCGTATTTATCGAAAAGTTTATTGTAATGAATACTTAATTTTAGAAAAGTGTTTTCAAAATTATTTTTCATTTTTTAATTTTGCTTAAGCTATTTGCAAGGCTTATCAATTTACGGTCTTTAGATAAAATTCTCTTCAATACTGATGAAGTTTTTTTAGGATTAGAATCATAGGCAATTTTAAGAATATCCATCCAATTTTTATTGTTCTTTGATCTAATATTTTCAATTTTCTTAAATGTTAAATCTGATTTTTTTTTATTCATTGCTTTTAACTTTCATATTATAATTAATTTTTTTGTTTTAAAGACAAGTATTTTGCAAAATCTAAGTCTATTTTTCTATCGATATTTATCGACTCTATATCATCAACAATCACTCCTTTTGGTTTTTTACCTAGACAAAAATCTTTTCCGTTAAATGAAGAAATCAGTTTATTTGATCTTCCATATATGGCACCAGAGGTACAATACAAAGTTGGTAAATCTTGTCGAGATATAAATTTTTCAACATTTATATTCCTCAAAAAATGTTTAATTGAGCTATCTTTTTTATCAAATTTTTTAGCTCTATATGGATGTTCATGTTCAATTCTTTTTATAGTAACAACACAATCTGATTTTTTTGATTTTAACATTTTAACAATCTTTTGAATTGTAGAAATTTTTATAAAGGGACATGTGGGAGCAACTTGCAAAACATAATCGTAAAAATTTCCTTCATAATTAAATTTTTTACAAATATAATGAGGGACTGATGTTAAAGGGACTTTATCACCAGCATACTTTTTTGGTCTGTTATCAATATAAATTTTAGGATACTTTTTTTTAACAATATTTTTAATTTTTTTTGAGTCCGTTGATACACATATAAAATCTATACAGCCCGATTTTAATAAAGATTGTATTGAATATAGCAGCAGAGGTATCCCATTTATTTTTCTTAAATTCTTATTTTTTATACCTTTGGATCCACCCCTAGCAGCTACAACTGCTAAAACTTTAGATTTTTTTCTCATAAATTACAAAGTTTTTGTTTTTCTTTTTTGATAAATCGACACCCAAACCTGGTGAGTTCAAAATCTCTGCCTTTCCTTTTCTTATCTTGAATCCGGTTATAGCAAATTTTTGATAAAAATCATCTGTAAGGACATTATATTCCGCAATAGACCTTGTATTCAAGCTTGATAAAAAAGAAAAATTAGAACTTATATTGATTGGATTGCACCAATTGTGGAAAATTAATCTCTTATTTTTTTTTCTTGAAACGTTGCTTATTTGACGAAGTTCTTCGTATAATAATAAGTTTGAGTCTGGCTGAACAATATCAAAACAATTTGAATTTAACCATCTGTTGAATTCGTTAAAATCATAAAAATGTTCACCAAGACCAATTTTTAATTTTTTTTTAAAATTTTTGAATAATTTCTTATAGTTAAGGACACTCCTTTTTAAGGGCTCCTCTATAAAGCTAAAGTTAAGATCCTCCAAACCTTGTATTAAATACTTTGCTTCATTAATATTTTTGCATCTACAACCAACATCAAACATTAAATTAAAGTCATCCCCAACCTTTTTTCTCAATTTAGAAGAAAAATTAATTACTTTTTTAATGTCAAAAGGAGGTGGATTTTTTATTCTAGATGAATGTGATTTATTTGATAAAGGCATCTTTGGTCTAAATTTCCACCCACTGAAACCTTTATCTTTGTAGTATAGAGCTTCCTCTAATAAAGTATCATAACTTTTATCCTCAAAAATTGTTCCACCGCTAGCATAAAGATCAATTTTTTTTTGAATAGATCCTTTTTTTTTTGCTAAAATTTCACAGACAGGCTGGTTTTTGTATTTTCCAATTATATCGAAAATGGCTGACTCAAAAGAATTTATTAAAGACTTGTCAATTTTATGTTTAATTTTTTTTTTTAAAAAATTCAGTTTTAGCTGATTTATTTTTTTGTTTTTTATAAATTTATTAAATAGCTTTTCTAATCTTCTTTCAATTAGTAAAAGTTTCCCTAAATATGGATTTGGCTCACCTAAACCATACACATTTTCACTAGTATTTAATTTAAAAAATATAAACCCCTCGTTATAAAAATTTGGTAGCGGAATATCATTTCTCAATTTTTTTTTAAAAAGTTTATATATTGTTAAATTTGTAATTTTCATACTTTATTCAAGATTTCTGAAACTTTTCCTTCCTTGTATTAAAATATTGTACGAATTATGACCCTCGTTAAAAATAAGGTCTAAACATGAAGCATAAGGAATGAACTTTCCAAACAGCTGTTT
>CACOXX010000020.1 GCA_902631265.1 uncultured Pelagibacteraceae bacterium
TCTAAATGATTTTAGAATGGAAGAAGAATTTTTTGAAGATGGAGACCAGAAAGAAAATGTGGAAAATATCATTCAAAAACTAAATGTTTCAAAAGGTAACAAGGAGTATAAAATTTTTACTAGTAATTTCGATGAAATTGAAAAAGCTGAAAATTTAGAAAAGGAAGAAGAAATTAAAAAACTAAGAAATAATCTAGATCAACAACTTACTAGTTTTCAGGATGTTATAACTAAACTTGCTAACAAATTACAAAGACAATTGTTAGCAAAGCAAAATAGATCATGGGAATATGATCTGGAAGAGGGTTTATTAGATAGTTCGAAATTAAGTAGAATAATTATAGATCCACAAAATTCTCTGTCATTTAAAAAAGAAAAAGATTACGAGTTTAAAGATACCATGGTAACACTTTTAATTGATAACTCAGGATCAATGCGAGGAAGACCGATAACCATAGCTGCATTATGTGCGGATATACTTTCCAGAACTCTTGAGAGATGTAACGTTAAAGTGGAGATACTCGGTTTTACAACCAAAAACTGGAAAGGTGGAGAGGCAAGAGAAAAATGGAGTAAGAATGGTAAACCAAAAAATCCAGGAAGACTTAATGATTTAAGACATATAATTTATAAAGCGGCTGATGTGCACTGGAGACAATCAAAAAAAAATCTTGGACTAATGCTCAAAGAAGGATTGCTTAAAGAAAATATTGACGGAGAAGCAATACTGTGGGCATTTAATAGACTTGTTAAACGAAAAGAGGAGAGAAAGATAATGATGGTTATTTCTGATGGAGCTCCTGTTGATGACTCAACACTGTCAGTAAACTCAGGCGATTATTTGGAGAAACATTTAAAAAGAACTGTAAAATTTATTGAAGCTAACTCAGATATTGAACTTCTTGCAATTGGTATTGGTCATGACGTTTCAAGATATTATAAAAAGGCAATCAAAATTTCAGATGTGCAAGAATTAGGCGATGTTATGATTTCTCAACTTAGCAATTTGTTTGAAAAAAAGAAGAGTCCAAAAAAATTAAATTAAAGTTTTTTTAGATCTTTATTTTTCCACGTTAATAAAACCTCTGCCCCTGATCTTGTTTTTGAATTTCTGCAAATTACTTTTGCACCATTTCTTTCAAGTAGAGTTTTACCTATAAAAATTCCAAGACCTAATCCAGATTTTGCTTTACCATCATTAGAAGGAGACTTTATATAAGGTTCTCCAATTTTGTTTAAAACATCTTTTGAATAACCATTTCCATCATCCTCTATTGATATCTCGGTCGATTGATTGTCACTTTTAATTGATATATATATTTTTTTTTTTGCGAATTTATTTGCGTTGCCAACAAAATTTCTTATTCCATATATAATCTCTATTAATTTTGTGATCTTAAAAGAATTTGTGTCTTGGCTGTAATTCAATATAAATTCCTTATTTGAAATATCTTCAAATGATTTGATTATTTCACTAACATAATCAAACATTGAGCATTCTTGATCAATAAAATCATCCTCAACACCAGGATTTAGTGACAATTTTTTAAGGATCTGACTGCACCTTTCGACTTGATTTACTAGTAATTCAAGGTCTTTTGTGAGTTCTTTTTTATCTTTAAGCTGATCATGAAGATCTTGAGAAATTATTTTTATGGTCGAAAGAGGTGTGTTCAAAGAGTGAGCAGCAGCTGCGGCTTGACCCCCTAATGATACAAGTTCATGTTCTTTTGCGATGAATTCCTCAATCTTATTTAATGCTTCTTTTCTTAAATTAGATTCTCTTCCAAATAAAATTGCAAAATAATTAAGAAAAATAAGAGCAATAATTAAGGATACTGATGTACCATAATGGTAAAAGTCATTAATAATTAATTTTTTACCTGAGGGGTAAATCAAATGTTTGTGGAAAAGTGTAAGTAAAATTATTGAAAATATTGTTATCAAGATTAATGATAAACTTGTTTTAAATGACAGATTAGATGAAGAAAAAACACTTGGAATTATTAAAAAAATTGAAAAGGGATTTAAAACTCCCCCTGAAAAGTAAAGTATTGAACTTAATTGAAATATATCGATCAACAAAAATAAAAATGAAGCTCTATTTGAAAGAATGTTTTTTTTATAAAAATAAATTAAAATTATATTGGATATTACTCCTAGAATTATAACAACATTGACAATTAAAATATCAAATTCAAAATTTAAAACATATTTTACAATGTTGACTGTTAAAAATTGACCTAAAATTGCTATCCATCGAAGATTGATATAGGTAGTTTTGTTTAATGTATATATTTTCGAAACTGACTTAGACTCCATACTTAAATATCTAAATTACTAATTTCTAAAGCGTTAGAAATTATGAAATCTTTTCTAATAGATACATCATTGCCCATCAGCGTATGAATAATTTTCTGATCTCTTTTTTTATCACTTGAGTATTTGATTTGAAGCAAATTTCTTTTTTCAGGGTTTAATGTAGTATTCCAAAGTTCATCTGGGTTCATTTCACCAAGACCCTTAAATCTTTGAATATTAAGTTTTGATTTTTCCTCTGATAGCACTTTTTCAAATTCTTTTGATCCTCTTTTATATTTTTTTGAACCTTTGGAATTGTTTAAAATAAAATTTTCCAAACTTTTTTCATCTTTAATATATATACTTT
This sequence comes from uncultured Pelagibacteraceae bacterium, assembly GCA_902631265.1. GTDB lineage: Bacteria > Pseudomonadota > Alphaproteobacteria > Pelagibacterales > Pelagibacteraceae > Pelagibacter. The sequence continues at coordinate 2,669 of CACOXX010000020.1, forward strand.
TTCCTGATTTATTTATCTTAAATAAAGGAGGTTGTGCCAAGAAAATATTTCCATTCTCAATTAGTTTGTTAAATGGTTTGTTATTAAAAAATGTTAATAATAATGCTCTGATATGTGATCCATCAACATCTGCGTCAGTCATAATAATTATTTTGCCATATCTCAGATCATTTAAATCAATTTCTTCAGCTTTAGGATCTAAGCCCAAAGCATTTATTAATGTGACGATTTCATTTGATGAAATCATTTTTGATAATGCTTTAGTTTTACTATCATTCGAATTTCCATTCCTTTTTGAATTAGCTTCTTCTACATATGTGTTTAAAATTTTTCCCCTCAAAGGTAAAACTGCTTGAAACTCCCTGTTCCTTCCTTGTTTTGCTGAACCACCAGCAGAATCTCCCTCAACTATGAATAATTCTGTTCCTTCTCTTTTTGAATTTTGACAGTCCGCAAGTTTTCCAGGTAAACCTGTAAGCTCAAGTGCTCCTTTTCTTCGAACACTTTCTCGTGCTTTCCTTGCAACATCTCTTGCTTGGGCTGCTTGGATTATTTTTAACAAAACAATCTTTATTATATTTGGGTTTTGATCAAACCAAGTAGATAATTTTTCGTTCATAAAATTTTCAACAATATTTCGAACCTCTGAAGAAACTAATTTGTCTTTGGTTTGGGAAGAAAATTTAGGATCAGGCATCTTTATAGATAACACAGCACATAAACCTTCCTTAATATCATCTCCGGTAATTGAAACTTGATTCTTTTTTAAAATATTATTTTCATTTACATACTTGTTTAAAATTCTTGTGAGTGAACTTCTAAAGCCCAGAAGGTGAGTTCCTCCATCTTTTTGAAATATATTATTCGTATAAGCATGCATGTCTTCTGAATATCCTGAGTTCCACTCTAATGAACATTCAATGTTTATGCCATTTTTGTCGCCCTCAAGATAAATTGGTTTTTTAAATAATTCATTTCCGTTTTTATTTTTTAGCTTTTCTTTCTTCTCATTTAAAAAAGCAACAAATTCAATTATTCCCCCATCATATTTAAATTCTATCCTTTTCTCTTTTTTTAAAGTTTTATCCAAAACAACTAAATTTACTCCTTTGTTTAAGAAAGCTAATTCACGCATTCTTTTTTGAATAATTGTGCTATTGAATTTCGTTGATGAAAATATTTCTTTTGAAGGAAGAAATGTAATTTTAGTACCAGTATTTTTCGATTTTCCAATTTGTTTTAGTGGAGATTTTGGATCTCCATTTTTGAACTCTACAAAATATTTTTTTCCATCTCTTTCTATTTCCAATTCGAGTTTTTCAGATAATGCATTAACAACCGAAACTCCAACGCCATGAAGTCCACCAGAAACTTTATAAGAATTGTGATCAAATTTTCCCCCAGCATGGAGTTGTGTCATTATCACTTCCGCAGCTGATTTTTTTTCAGTCTTATGAAAATCTACAGGTATACCTCGGCCATCATCTGAAACAGTTATGGTACCATCTTTGTTAATCTCAACAGTAATAGTTTTACAGTGACCAGCTAAAGCTTCATCAATAGAATTATCAACAACTTCATAGACCATGTGGTGTAGACCAGTTCCATCATCAGTATCCCCGATGTACATTCCTGGCCTTTTTCTCACAGCATCCAAACCTTTTAAAACTTTAATGGAGTCTGCTTTATAATTAGAAGTTTGTTGTGTTTTTGACATTTTTTTATTTTTACGGAAAATGAAACTATATCATTTTTATTTGTTGAGATAAAATCAACTTCAAAGTAATCATTGAATTAGTCTTACTATTATTGACTAATTTAACATTTTTTTTTTTTTATATATCGAAATCCATAAATGGTCACTTATTAAGGATAAAATGGCGGAGAGAGTGGGATTCGAACCCACGAAAGAGTTTCCCCTAAACACGCTTTCCAAGCGTGCGCCTTAAACCACTCGGCCATCTCTCCTAAAATTTAAATCTTTTTTTTAATAAAAACAATTTCATTATAATTTCCTTTAAAAAAATCAATAGATTTATAATTATTTAAAAAATAGTTTTTTTCCTCTTCTTTAATATAATTTGAGAAAAATTCTTTCTGCAAAAGTATATTTTTAAGAATAGATTTTAAGTCTGGAGGTTCTTGATCTTCTCGCATATTCAATTTTTTTTCAGGAAAATCAATTTCCTCAATTATAAAAATTCCACCTGGTCTCAAAAGCTTAAAAAGCATAAACAATGAAATTATTTGATCTTTTAGCATATGACTCGCATCTTCAATGATTATATCAAAGTTAATTTTTTTATTTATCAAATTTCTATCCAAAGATATTCTTTCAGAATTGTCTAAGAAAAAATTTTTTACTCTTTCTGATTTATACAAATACATATCTGGATTTATATCCGCTCCAAAAATTTTTGAATTTCTAAAATAAAAAAATAAGGCTGCAGATGCATTTCCATAAAAAGAACCGATTTCCAAAATATTCAAATTATCGTTCCTTAGATTTTTGAAATATTTTTCATAAAATTTGGCGTATGCATGGGCTTTAATTTTAGTATCATTTTTCTTGTAAGGCTGAGAATATTGATTGACAAAGAAATCGCCTTTATCAGAATTAAAAAATTCAAAAAGGAAGCTTAAATCCTTTTCAAATAAAAATTTATTGTTATTTGAAAAAACGTCTAAATCAATTTTTTTTGGAAAATAAAACAAATTATAAATATATTTTATTAAAGCTGTTATTAATAAATAGGGCTTTAAAATAAAAGATGCTTTTTTATATCTGTGCCTATAAAAAATCTTATAGAATGTTTTTAAATTCATTTTTTCATTTCAAAGAAAGTCCAGTGCCACTCTAAATATTTTGTATATTTTTTGAACCAAAATGACAAATATCTTTCTGCAAGATATGCGTATAAACGTTCTTGATCGTAACCTTTTAAATCTTTTAATCCAAAGACTTTTTCACATTTGAATAACCACTGAAAGACATCTCTAAACCATGCCCTAAGAATTTTTTTTTTGGAAATAAACATGATGTGAGGATTAAAGCTTGTTTTTTCAGTCACAAATTTCTTAAAATCCTTTCTATCTTTTTTGTGAAGTTGAATTATGGCTTTATTAAGCAAGCCATGACCATGGTGCATATCAAATTGCAAAGCTATATTTTGTTTTTTTTTATTCAAAATAATAGAGGGATCTTTAATCAAATTTTTCCATCCTCTTTTAAAAAGTTTCATCCTTTTTGGGCTATCTACTTTGATAGGATTGCATATTATACTTTCGTACTTTTCCCATTTTTTATTGGGTTTTTTTAAAATATATTTTCTTAGATCTTTTATATCTTTTATTTTTTTTTTTGATTTAATCCAAAATCTTCTCTTTTGACAAAATCCAATCCAAGTTTTGTTATCAAATCTTTTTAGGTAGTTTTTCCAAAACCAATAATGAAAAGTTAGTTCAGAGTAATTTTTTTCTTTTTTTTGGATGTTTTTGCCTTTTAGACATGTTAGATAATTTTTTTTAAATTTTTTTTTTCCAACTCCAGCCAAAACAAGAGGTAAATCTTCTAAAAAATTTAGTTGTTTGTTTGTAATACAAAATAACTTTAAATTATCAGATTGTTTCATTTAAATTATCTTAATATAAATCTTATTTTATTTTGTAATCGTAATAATTTGATTTTTTGCTTTGCTATTTTTATTTTAATTTTATCTTTAAGAGGAACATATACTTGTTTTGTGGGTTTTGCCTCCTCGATTCTTATAAGCGCTAAATTGAAATCATTAATTAATTTAATCTTTAAATTGTTTTCGTTAATAAAACTATAGAGTATATACTCAGGATCAAAAACTCTCATATCTTGAATAAACTTTTCTAAAAAATTTAAGAAATTTTTGAAACTTAAAACTGTACTAAACTTTGTAACAAAAAAAGAATCATTAAGTCCTTTCCAATGTAGATTGGAAGGGAACAGAACTTCGTTATCTTTTAAGTTTTTTAGATGGTGGGATAAAAAACTTATTCCCTCTTTACATATTATATCTGTTCTAAATCTTAAAACGTAATCGAAATTTAAACCATCTTTTTTATTAATTGACTCCAAAAAATTAATATTTTCTAATATAGCGTACCACATATGAAAAACATTTGGGATTTTGAAACCTGAATTTTCCTCCCAAGTAACAAACTTGACTTGGGATACATTTTTACTCCAGTCTCTC
>CACOXX010000021.1 GCA_902631265.1 uncultured Pelagibacteraceae bacterium
AATTTTCTTAGATAAATTGTCATTGTTAGAAAACAATCCAGCATATTCTGATCCTAAAGCAACTACTATTGCACCAGTAAGCGTTGCTAAGTCTATAATCAAATTAGGTTTAAATTTTTTTTCTGTAAAGGTTATTGCATCTGCTAAAACTAATCTTCCCTCTGCATCAGTATTTAATACCTCGATGGTCTTTCCACTATATGATTTAACAATATCTCCTGGTCTTTGCGCATTTCCTCCTGGCATATTTTCTACTAGCCCAACAACTCCAACAGCATTAACTTTTGATTTTCTTAGTGCCAAATTTTTCATAAGACCTACTACAACGGCTGAACCAGCCATATCGTAAGTCATGTCTTCCATAAACCTTGCAGGCTTTAAAGATATTCCTCCAGTATCAAAACAAACTCCCTTACCAACAAATGCTAATGGCTTAGAATTTGATTTTTTTCCTCTCCATTCAAGAGTAACTAAATATGAACCTCTTATACTTCCTTGGCCAACACCAACTATTGCGTTACAACCCATTTTTTTTAATTGTTTTTCATTATAAACAGATACTTTAAGGCCTATCTTCTTTAATTGTGTAAGCCTTTTAGCGTATTCATCTGGATGTAAAATATTTCCAGGTTCTGATACCAAATCTTTTGTATAGTTCACACCTAATTCAATTGCTTTAAATTTATCATAAATTCTTTTGTCAAATTTTTTCGATGAAATTATATTGACCTTTAGAATTTTAGTTTCTTTTTTTGATTTATACTTGTCAAAAGAATAAGACTTCAACCTCATTCCATGCAAAAATTCATAAATAGCATCTGGCTTTAAGTTTATAGAGATAGTTTCAGATAATATATGAATAAGACCTGTTCCTTCATTATTTAAAAAATCCATGAACTTTGCTCCACTTTTTTCTGTTTCGTTCGGTTTTTGATTTTTTTTAAGTGGTATTAAAATTATTTTTTGTTTTGGATTTATATCAAATGATAATAAACCTTTTTTTTTATCTCTATTTTTTAAAAGAACATTCAAATTTATATGGTTTGAGGGACCAAGATATTTTTTCAAATGAGCTATTTCTGACTTTTCGTTAACAAAAAAGGCAATACATCCAGAAAGCTTTGAGATATTTGTAAATTTTGAAAAAGTGTCTTTTATAATCATAATTTTTTATTCATTTTTCTACCAAAACGTGTATATGTTTATTTTATAGAATTTCAATGAAAAAAATTATTTTTAAAAACTTTTTACGCGAAACAACAATATTTTTTTTAATTTCTTGTAGTTCTGTCGCACTTATTGTTTGGGTTATTCAAGCTGTTAATTACTTGGGTTTTGTGACTGAAGATGGCCACGGTTTTAAAATTTATTTTCTTTATACATTATTAAGTATTCCAAAGATTTTTAATGAAATTTTACCGTTCATGTTTTTCTTTGCTGTTTTTTTTACTCTTGTCAAATATGAAGATCAAAATCAAACTCTCATATTTTGGTCTAATGGAATAAAAAAAAGCGAATTTTTAAATATCATTATTAAATACTCTATAATTTTTTTAATTTTACAATCTCTAATGAATATATTTTTAGTCCCTTTTACTCAGGACAAAGCAAGATCTTTCATAAGACAATCAAATGTTGATTTTTTACCATCTCTAGTTAAACCCAAAAAATTCATGGATACGGTAGAAAAATTAACAATATATGTTGATAAAAAAAATGACTTAGATCAATTTGAAAATATAGTCATAAAGGATACATATAACAGCAATGACTCTAGAATTATATACGCAAAAACAGGATTTTTTTCTCAAATTAATGAGCAAAACTTTTTAATCCTAATTAAAGGAAAAATTTTGAATATCAATAGAGGTAAAACAACGATAATTAATTTTAATAGAACTCAATTAAATTTATCTGATTACAGTTCAAAGACAACTAAATATCCGAAGCTACAAGAGGTAAGTATTTTTGTTTTGTCAAAATGTTTATTTCAACCAAAAGATCAAAGGACTCAAATAATGCTTGGTGACAAAAATGAATTTGGGTTCCAGTGTTCACATGATTTGAAGCAACTTGACAATATTTCGCAGGAATTTTTCAGTAGAATATTTAAACCACTGTATTTTCCTTTGCTTGCAATTATTTCTGCTTTGCTTTTAATTAAATCGAAAAATTCTATTGGATATTCTAGATATAAGATAATAATTTTTATAATTGGGGTTGTTTTAATAGCTTGTTCAGAAATTTTGACAAAGTTTTTTTCTTATGACTTTGTTAAAGGTTTTATATTGATGATTGTACCAGTCGTAATATCAATAATATCTTATTTAGTATTTTATAAACAATCTTTAACTTCTTCAAAATGATACTCAAAGTTTATCAAAATTATATTAGTAAACAATTTATGTTAACGTTTGTAAAAACTGTTCTTATTTTTATAACATTGGCTTTTATACTTAATATTTTTGAAGAAATAAATTTTTTTAAAGACTTAGACGTTACTATTGGACTTCCAATTTTTTTAACATTTTTAAATATTCCATCAATCATATTTGAAATATTTCCATTTATATTTCTTATAACTACTCAATTCTTTTTTATAAAGCTGATCGAACAAAATGAAAATACCTCTTTTAAAAATTTTGGTTTAAGTAATTCGAAGATTATCAAACTGTTAGCCTTGTTAAGTTTTCTAATTGGTTTATTTATTGTTACAATATTTTATAATTTATCCTCGAATCTTAAATACTCATATTTAAACATAAAAAATTCATATGCTACTGATAATAAATATTTAGCTGTAATAACTGAAAATGGAATTTGGATTAAAGATGCAAAAGATGGTGTCACAAGTATTATAAATGCAAAAGACTTAAAAGGAAATATACTAAACAACGTAGACATAGTTCAATTTGACGAAGAGTTTAATTTTATTCAAAATATATCAGCTGAAAAAGTCAATATAAAAAACAAAATTTGGAAATCTAAAAATGCTTTATTGAATAATGAAAAAGAATCTAACCAAAAAATAACAGACTTTAAGTTAAGCACAAATATCGATTTTCAAGATATCAGCTCATTGTTCTCTAATTTAACATCTCTCTCAATTTTTGAATTAAATGATTTAAAAAGTAAGTACGACGATATTAACTATTCCTCTATTGAGGTAGATTCCGCAATCCAAAAAATTATTTCATTCCCTTTTTATTTAATGTTAATGACTATACTTTCATCAACAATAATGATGCATATTAAACAAAATAGAACAAAGGTATTCCATCTAATTTTTGGAATTCTTATTTCTGTAATAATTTATTACATAAGCTTCTTCTTTGAGGAACTTGGAAAAAATGAACAAGTTCCTATAATTATATCGATTTGGATACCACTTTTGATGATTGGAATAGTATCAACAATTAATTTGGTGAGGATAAATGAAAAATAATTTTACCTGGAAGGTTATATTTTTTTTGGTTTTTTTAACAAGTTTTTTGAGCGCACACTCTGAAGAATTAAGATTTGAAGCAACATCAATAGAATTAGAAGATAAAGATAAGATAATTACTGCAAAGCAAGGTGTGAAAATTTTATCGGGTGATGAAATAATAATTGATGCTGATAACATGATATATAATAAAGAAAAAAAATTTCTTCAAGCTAACGGAAATATTATTATCAGAAACAAAAGAGAAAACATTGAAATCAAAAGTGATGAAATTACTTATGACAAAAGTATAGAAAGAATTATTTCTTCAGGAAATGTAGAAATTAAATTTAACGATAATTATACCCTTACTACAAAAGAAATAATTTATCTTAAAAATTCAGGTGAGATTTTGATTAATTATATTTCGAAAATTACAGACAATTATAAAAATGAGATAGAGATTTCTCAATTGAACTACACTACAAATAATAAATTATTAAAGGGAAAAAAAGTAAAATTGCTCGATTTAGAAAAAAATTTGTATAATTTTGATAAAGCAATTATAGATTTTTTAGAAAATAAAATCATAGCAGATAATGTAAGTATTGATTTTAATAAAAATATTTTTGGAAACCCGTTAAATGATCCTAGACTTAAAGGAAATTATTTTTTTAGTGATGGAAAAAACTCAATTATTCGAAAAGGCGTTTTCACAACTTGTAAAAAAAATGATAATTGTCCTCCTTGGCAATTAAAAGCAAAAGAAATTAATCACGATAAAGAAAAAAAAATCATAAGCTATAAAGATGCCTGGCTTGAGATATACGATAAACCAGTTATTTATTTTCCAAAGTTTTTTCATCCTGATCCAACTGTAAAAAGACAGTCAGGTTTTTTGATGCCCCAATTAATTGATTCTTCAAGTCTTGGGCTATCTTTTAAATTACCTTATTATAATGTTATTAGTGATAATAAAGATTTTACTTTTACTCCAAGAATTTTTTCAGAAAATGAGGGATTATTTCAAAATGAATATAGACAAGTAAATAAAAATTCAAAACATATTATAGATTTTAGTCTAAAAGAAAAAGACTCCTCATCAAAAACACATTTTTTTTCAAATTCTCTAACTAAGCTTAATATGGATATGTTCGACGTAAGCGAAATTGAATTAAATTTGGAAAAAACTTCCGACGACAATTATTTAAAAACACATGATATTACCTCTGCAATAAACAATAATCAGTCTTTGTTAAATTCTTTTTTTATTTTTAGGGGAAGTAGCAGAAATATGGATCTGGAAACAAAAATTGAATCTTATGAAGATTTAACAGAAGATAAATCAAGTGATAAGTACGAATATATTTTCCCTAGTTACAGATTTTCAAAAAGAGTGACATCAAATTTCGATGGTAATTATGAAATAATTTCCAGAGGTAATTATAAAAATTACAATACCAATATCTTTGAAAAAGTCTTAATTAATGATTTGAAATTTTCCTCAAATCCAAAAATTACCCCGTCTGGATTTGTAAATAAATTTAATTTACTTTTAAAAAATATAACCTCTGAAGGTGAAAATTCATCAAATTATAAAAATAAATTTAGTTCAGAAAATTTTGGTTCTATTTTCTATGATACGTCATATCCTTTAAAAAGAGAGGGAAAATTTTTTGATAGTTTTTTTACCGCAAAAGGAACGCTAATGTATAGTCCAAATGCAAATAAGGACTTAAAAACTTTGGACAGAAAAATTGATATGAATAATATATTTACACAAAATAGATTAAGTTTAGATAATGCCGTAGAAGGTGGACAATCATTAACTGTTGGTGGATTATATTCTCTTAAAGATAAAGGGGGAAACGATTTAGTCAAAGCTGGTTTAGCAACAGTTTTGAGAGATGACGAAGAAATAAATCTACCGACTAAATCAACGTTAAATAATAAAGGATCAGATTTTATTGGTTCTTTAGTGTTTAAACCGAATGAAAATTTAAAGTTTGATTATAATTTTTCATTTGATAACGACTTTGAGTCTTCAAACTATAATTTGTTTAAAGCAGATGTTTCTGTAAATAAATTTGTAACATCTTTTGAATTTTTACAAGAAGACGATGAGGTAGGAAGTGAAAGTTATCTATTTAATGAAATGGCTTATAATTTTAATGATGCAAACTCACTTAAATATAGAACACGTAGAAATGAAAAAACTGATTTTACTGAATTTTATAATTTGATATACGAATATAAAAATGATTGTCTAACAGCTTCAATACAATACAATAAAGACTATTACTCAGATAATGAATTAAAACCTACTGAAGAAATATTTTTATCGATTTCTATAGTCCCTTTAACAACTTTAAGAACTCCAAACGTCAGGTAAAAATGAGACAATTTCTTTTAAAAATTTATATCATTTTGATGTTGAACGCTGTTGTTTTAAAGACAGCAAATTGTGATGTTTTTATAGTTGCTAAAGTAAATCAAGAGATAATAACCAATGTCGATATTAATTTCGAAGAAAGGTATTTAGTCTCACTAAATCCAAACTTGAAAAAACTGAGTCAAAATCGCATAAAAGAATACGCCAAGAACTCTTTAATTAATGAGACAATAAAAAAAATCGAGATAGAAAAAAATTTTGAAATTATTCCTAATGAAACTTTGTTATCAAAGGTAATTGGAGACATATACTCTGGTATTGGGATTTCTAGTTTAGGTGAGTTTGAAGATTATTTGTTGCAAAATAAAGTTGATATACAAAAAGTCAAAGATAAAATTTTAATTGAGATTGCCTGGAATGACTTAATTGTAAAAACCTTCGCAAATGAAATAGAAATCAATC
>CACOXX010000022.1 GCA_902631265.1 uncultured Pelagibacteraceae bacterium
CAACGCTGGTGTTGATACAGCCTTACACGATACATATTATGTAGTAGCACACTTTCATTATGTGTTATCACTCGGAGCAGTTTTTGCAATTTTTGCAGGGTTCTATTATTGGTTTGGAAAAATGTCTGGTTATGAATACTCAGAATGGCTTGGACAACTACATTTTTGGCTTACATTTATTGGAGTAAATTTAATATTTTTCCCTCAACATTTTTTAGGACTAGCTGGTATGCCAAGAAGATATGCTGATTATCCAGATGCTTTTGCAGATTGGAACTATATCTCTTCAATTGGATCATATATTTCAGTGGTAGGATTAGCCGTATTTTTAATTAATCTAGCTTACGCATTTATGAAGAAAAAAGCAGCAGCTCAAAATCCATGGGGCGAAGGCGCAACTACTTTAGAGTGGACAGTACCATCACCACCAAACTTTCATACATTTGAGGAATTACCTAAAGTAAATGAGTACGGGGAAGCAGAGAAAACAAGCACATAATTATTGGCATTAGATGACAACTTATAATTCTAGAGCAAAAAGTATTTCACTATTTGATACATCAATTTTCTTAGAATTACTAAGACTGATGAAACCTAGAGTAATGTCATTGGTGATATTTACCTGTGCGGTTGGTTTATTAACCGCCCCGGGTGAAATCAGTTTTATTAAATCAATAACAAACATTTTTTTTGTGACACTTGGTGCTGGAGCAGCAGGGGCTCTTAATATGTGGTATGAGGCAGATTTAGACAAACTAATGAGCAGAACATGTTTAAGGCCACTTCCAACAGGAAAACTAAAAAAGAAACATGCGCTTATTTTTGGAATAGTCCTATCAGTAGTTTCAGTTTTAGGACTTTACTATTTTTCAAACCTGCTATCTGCTTTAGTTTTGCTTTTTACAATTAGTTTTTATTTATTTGTTTATACAATTTGGCTTAAAAGAAGAACGCCACAAAATATAGTAATTGGTGGAGCATCTGGTGCGTTGCCTCCTGTAATCGGATGGACAATTGTTACTAATTCTTTAAGTTTGGAAGCACTATCATTTTTCTTGATAATATTTTTTTGGACACCTTCACATTTTTGGGCTTTAAGCTTGTATAAAGTAGGTGACTACAAAAGGGCCAAAATTCCAATGTTACCAGTTACTAATGGTATAGAAAATACAAAAAAAAATATTTTTGTATACTCACTTTTAATGCTCCCAACGTTGGCTCTACCTTACGTAATAGGTTTTGTTGGAGAATTATTCCTTGTTAGCACTTTTGGTCTAACAATTTATTATATTTTATTATGCTATGCTTTATTAAAAACAAAAAAAGACTACTTTGATTTACAAAAAGCCAAAAGAGTTTTTGGTTATTCAATCTTTTACTTGTTCTTTATATTTGTTTTATTTTTAATTGATAAATTATTCTAATGGAAGTCGACAAAAAAATTAAAAAAAAGAATATATTTACTGCTATTGGACTTATAGTGTTTATCTTATTACTTTTTGTATTTACACTTTACAATGTTGGAGTTTTTGAAAGAGCCATATGATTAGTAAAAAAAACCTAACGCCATTGATTTTATCTTTAATATTCTTTCTAATGCTAGGATTATCATTTGCCGCTGTTCCACTGTATGATTTATTTTGTCGAGTCACAGGATTTGGGGGGACTACTCAAATCTCAAAAGAAGCTCCAAAAATAGTTATAGATGAACCCGTTAGAGTAAGATTTGACACAAATGTTCAAACAGACTTGGCTTGGAATTTTAAAGCAAGTAAATCTTTATATGATATTAAACCAGGCAAAGTATATAAAGTTGAGTTTGAAGTAGAAAACTTTGGAAAAGAACCTTCAAGTGGAGTTGCAAGTTATAATGTATCTCCATCAACTTTTGGACAATATTTTAATAAACTAGGATGTTTTTGTTTTGAAAAGCAAACTCTTAAAAGTGGGGAAAAAATGAGTTATATTTTAACTTTCTATTTAGATCCTGAAATGGTAAATGATCCAAAAACTAAAAACATTGACGATATTACAATGTCATATACATTTTTTTCTTCTGACTATTACAAACAATCAAAGGTTAATTAATTATGAGCTCTAAAGATCAAAAACATGACTACCACTTAGTTGATCCAAGTCCGTGGCCAATCTATACATCTTTTGCTACTTTAATTACTGCTGTGGGATCAGTTTACTATTTTCACTCAAAAGTTATGTGGGCTATGCTACTTGGTTTCGCTCTTTTAATTTATGGGGCATACATGTGGTTCAGAGATGTTGTTAATGAAGCTGAACATCAAGGTCACCATACACCAGTCGTTCAGATACATCATCGTTATGGAATGACATTGTTTATTGCATCTGAAGTAATGTTTTTTGTTGCTTGGTTTTGGGCTTACTTTGATGCTAGTTTGTATCCAAGCGCTTTTGTTGGTGGAGTTTGGCCGCCTAAAGATATTGAAGTTTTTAACCCATGGGACATTCCATTAATCAACACTCTAGTTTTATTATTGTCTGGAACAACTGTTACATGGGCTCACCACTCTTTATTAGAAGATGACAGAAAAGGTTTTATACAAGGTCTTTGGGCAACAGTTCTACTAGGTTTCTTTTTTACGCTTCTTCAAATTTATGAGTACCAACATGCGAGTTTTGATTTTTCAGGGCACATATACGGTGCAACATTTTATATGGCCACAGGCTTTCATGGCTTTCATGTAGTAATTGGAACTATCTTTTTAGCTGTTTGTTTGTGGAGAGGAAAACTTGGTCATTTTAATAAAGATCATCATTTTGGATTTGAAGCTGCAGCATGGTACTGGCATTTTGTTGATGTAGTTTGGTTGTTTTTATTTGCAGCAATCTACGTTTGGGGAAGCTAATTTAATTGAGATATAAGTTTCTTTTCACAATATTTGTTTCTTTTTTTATTACCCTTTTTCTTGCTCTTGGATTTTGGCAACTATACAGACTTAATTGGAAAAACAATCTAATTGAAGAAATTAATTCTTCTCTCATGAACAATCCAGTAAAATTTGAGGCTCAGAAAATAAGAAACTTTCAAAAAATTAAATTCAAAGGAAAAATCAATAATAAGAATTTAATTTATTTATATGGACTCAGCGATAATGGGGAACCAGGTTTTAATATAATTAAAGAAGTTGATATTGAAGGAGAAAACTTTTTAATTAATCAAGGATGGATACCAAGAGATTTGAAAGGTAATTCATTTGATCTAAAACAATCAGAATACTTTGGAATTACAAAGTTAAAATCAAGTAAAAATTATTTCAAACCTAATAACGATTTAATAAAAAATTATTGGTTTAAACTTGATGATATAGATTTAAAAAAACATACTGGCAAAACATTTTCACCTTTTATAATTTTTATCCAAAATGGAGAACAAACAAACTCTTTTCCAATACCAAAAAAAATTTCATCAGATCTGCCTAATAATCACCTTAAATACTCTTTAACATGGTTTTCAATAGCGATATCAATTCTTTTGATATATCTATATTTTAGAAAAAAGAATTATTAATGGAATATATAAGTACAAGAGGTGATAATAAGAAATTTTACTTCAGTGAGGTATTTCTCAAAGGTCTTGCTGATGATGGAGGCCTTTTTATACCGTTGAATATTAAAAAATTTGATGAGAGTAAAATGAACTCTCTAAAAAAATTAAATTATGTAGATCTAGCTACCGAAATTATTTATTTATACACAGGTGATTTTTTAAGCAAAAAAGAATTAAACGAAATTATAAAAAAATCATATTCTAATTTTAGAGAAGAGGATGTTGTCAAAATAGTTGAGCTAAATCAATTAAAAATCTTGGAATTATTTCATGGACCCACTCTAGCCTTTAAAGATATTGCAATGCAGTTAATTGGAAATATGTATGAGCATCTTTTAAAATCAAATAACAAAACAATAAATATAGTTGTTGCAACATCCGGAGATACTGGTGCAGCAGCCATTGATGCAATTAAAGGAAAATCTAATTTAAATATATTTGTTTTACATCCAAATAATAGAATTTCCTCTGTTCAAAGAAAAATTATGACTACAGTAGAGGAAAAAAATGTTTTTAATATTGCAATTGATGGAAACTTTGATGATTGTCAAAATATTGTAAAACAAATGTTTTCTGATCTTGAGTTCTCAAAATCTATAAATATGTCAGGGGTAAACTCAATAAATTGGGCGAGAATAATTGCTCAAGCGGTATATTATTTTTATGCACATTTTAAATTAGAAAAAGACAATATCTCTTTTTCAGTTCCAACAGGAAATTTTGGAGATGTTTTTGCAGGATATCTTGCAAAAAAAATGGGATTACCAATTGATAAATTAATTGTTGCAACAAATGAAAACGATATTTTACATAGAGCCATAACAAAAGGAGATTATATTTCTAAAGAAGTTAGAGAAACATTATCCCCTAGTATGGATATCCAATTAGCAAGTAACTTTGAAAGATTAATTTACTACGTGAATAATTCCAATTCTGAAAAAACAGCAGAAATTATGAAAAAAGTGAAAAAGAATTCTTATCAAATTGAAAAGAGAGATTTAGATATAATTCAAAAAGATTTTTTATCAGAAAGCTGCAATGAAAAAGAGACTCTAGGAATTATTAAGAAAAATTACGAGGAAAATGGTGTGGTTTTAGATCCACATACAGCCATTGGAGTGGGCGCTGCACAAAAATTATCTTTGAATGATTGTGTAGTTTTATCAACTGCACATCCGTGTAAATTTCCAGACGCCACAAACAACGCGATTAATAAACATGAAAAACTACCAAAAGAACTTCAGCACGTACTTAATAAAAATGAGAATTTTCAAGTACTAAAGAATAGTACGGATGAAGTAAAAAAATTTATTAAAAGTAAAATTTTATAAGTTTGCAGCTTCTTTAGCAATTAAATCAACTTCATTGTTTAACTCATCAGTTGAGTGCGCTTTTACCCAATTCCAACTTATTTCAAATTCATTGGCTAAAATATCTAGCTCTGTCCAAAGATCTTTATTTTTAACTTCTTGCTTATTTGCGGTTTTCCATCCATTTTTTTTCCAGTTATAAATCCACTCTGTAATTCCTGACTTTACATACTTAGAGTCTGTAAAAATTTGAACTTTACTTCCTTTGGGAATTTTTTTTAATGCTTCAATAGGAGCTAGCAACTCCATTTGATTATTTGTAGTATTCTTTTTACTTCCCTTAATTTTAGTTTTTCGTCCATTATTAATAATTATTGCCGCCCATCCACCATTGCCAGGATTTTCTAAACAGGATCCGTCTGTATAAATTTTAATCATTTAAGTATTCCTCAAATTTTTCTATAGAGTCATGAAACCTAAGTTTTTGTATATATTCTGATGGATCCTTTTTTTTAATTAAAATATTTTTAGGAGTATTTACGTAATCATACGCTCTTGTAGCCAGATATCTTAAGGCAGATCCTTTACAAAGAATTTTCATACTCTTTTTTTCTTCTTGTTTAAGTTTTCTAATACTTTCATAACCCTGTAAAAGCTTAGAAACTTTTTTCTTATTAAACTTAAATTTATTTTTTGTTTTATTAAAACAAAGAGAATTTATACAAATAGCAAGTTCATAAGCTTGAAAATCATAAGCTGAAAAATAAAAATCAATAAACCCTCCAAATTTTCCCTTGTGAAAAAAAATATTGTCAATGAACAAGTCCCCATGAATTATACTACTCGGTATTCTTTTTGGCCAGTTTTTGTTGATATCACGAAAACTTTCCTTCATTTCTTCTTTAAGATTCTTAGGTAACTTCGAATTTTTTAAGTTAATTTTATTTATAAGACTATTTATTTTGAGGGGTGAAAAGCTATTT
>CACOXX010000023.1 GCA_902631265.1 uncultured Pelagibacteraceae bacterium
TGCAACTCTTATACCTTCTCTATTTGACTCATCTCTTATATCACTAATTCCATCTATTTTTTTGTTTCTTATTAAATCTACAATTTTTTCGTTTAAAACAGATTTATTGATTTGATAAGGAATTGAATTAATAACAATTCTTTCTTTACCATTTTTAAGTTGTTCGATTGAAACATTTCCCCTTACTTTAAAAGATCCTCTTCCAGTTTTATATCCAGTTTTAATAATATCTTTACCTATTATTGTACCACCTGTAGGAAAGTCAGGACCTGGTATATGCTTCATTAGTTCATTTATCTTAATATCTTTATTGTCTATAAGAGCTAAAGTGGCATTTATCACTTCTGAAAGATTGTGTGGCGGAATACTTGTTGCCATTCCAACAGCAATACCTCCAGCACCATTTACTAGTAAATTTGGATATTGAGCAGGCAAAACTTCAGGTTCTTTTTCAGTTTCATCATAATTACTTTTAAATTCTACAGTATCTTTATCTATGTCATCTATTAAATTTTGTGAAATTTTTGCTAATCTGGTTTCTGTGTATCTCATAGCAGCAGGCGGATCGCCATCAACAGAGCCAAAATTTCCTTGACCATCTATCAAAGGTAAACTCATTGAAAAGTCTTGAACCATTCTAACTAATGCATCGTACACAGCTTGATCTCCGTGAGGATGATATTTACCAATTACATCACCAACTATTCTTGCAGATTTTCTGTATTGTTTACTCCAGTCAAAACCACCTTTATGCATTGCATAAATAATTCTTCGATGGACTGGTTTCAAACCATCTCTAATATCTGGTAAAGCACGACTTACAATTACGCTCATCGCGTAAGAAAGATATGATGAACTCATTTCATCATACATTTCAATAGGTTTTATATTATTTTTATTCTCTAATTGCGATTTATCCATAAAGATTAATTAAAAGGGAATATCGTCATCTAAATCATTGTCAGGTGCTTGAGACATCTCATTCTTGTTTTGAGGTGCATTTGCAATTGATGTTGAAGAATTATTTCCCCCAAGCATTGTTAGAGATGAATTATATCCTTGTATTAATATTTCTGTTGAATATTTATCTTGGCCAGACTGTTCATCTTTCCATTTTCTTGTAGTCAATTGGCCTTCGACATAAATCTGAGCACCTTTTTTGAGATACTGTTGAACAACATTAACAAGTCCCTCATTAAATACAACCACACGGTGCCACTCGGTTTTTTCCTTTTTTTCACCAGTGTTTTTATCTTTCCAAGATTGGCTAGTAGCAAGACTAAGTCTAGCGACATTTTTTCCATTAACCATCTGTTTTATCTCAGGATCTGCACCTAATCTGCCAATTAAAAGTACTTTATTTAAACTTCCAGCCATATTATTTTATATTAATTATACCACAAAAAAGATTTGATTATTAACTTTATTGAGCTAAAGCAAATAAAAAAATGAACAAAAAGATAGTTATAAAGGGCGCAAAAGAACACAATTTGAGGAATATCTCTGTTGAGATTCCTAAAGATAAATTTGTGGTCATAACAGGTTTGTCAGGCTCTGGAAAATCATCATTAGCATTCGATACCATCTATGCTGAAGGACAAAGAAGATACGTTGAAAGTCTCTCAGCTTACGCAAGACAGTTTTTAGATAAAATGAAAAAACCTAAAGTAGATTTTATTGAAGGATTAAGTCCAGCCATTTCAATTGAACAAAAAAATACATCAAAAAATCCAAGATCTACTGTAGCAACAGTTACAGAAATTTATGACTATATGAGAGTTCTATACGCTAGAATTGGAACACCCTACTCACCTTTTACAGGTAAAGAAATTAAGTCCCAAACTGTTTCACAAATTGTCGATAAAATTTTAGAGTTACCAAAAAAATCAACTATTTTCTTATTTGCTCCAATAGTTAGGGGTAGAAAAGGAGAATACAAAAAAGAAATTTTATCTTACAAAAAAAGAGGTTTTAGAAAAGTAAAAGTTGACGGCACACTTTATGATATTGATAAAACCCCAGACTTAAATAAAAAATTGAAACATGATATTTACATTTTAGTCGATAGGATTGTAATAAATTCCGATTTAGGAAACAGACTTGCCGAAGGTATAGAAACATCATTAAATTTAGCAAATGGCCTTTTGTTTGTTGAGTATCAAAATGAAACATTACCTGCTAAATTTAGAAAAACAGAAAAATTAACATTTTCTTCAAAATTTGCATGTCCTGAAAGTGGTTTTACAATCGAAGAAATCGAACCAAGATTATTTTCTTTCAATAGTCCTTATGGAGCTTGTGAAGAGTGCGAGGGTATAGGAATTAAGCTTAATGTTGACCCAAATCTAGTTGTTCCTGATGACAAAAAAAGTATTGCACAGGGTGCTATTCAACCGTGGGCAAAAACAACCACACTTTATTACGCTCAAACATTAACTTCTCTAGCAAAACATTACAAATTTTCTATGGATGAAAAATGGTCAAAACTGCCCAAAAAGATAAAAGATATAATCTTATATGGATCTGATGATGAAGAGATAAAATTTTCATATGATGATGGGTATGAAAAGTATTCCCATAAAAAAACTTTTGAAGGAGTGGTAAATAACTTAGAAAGACGATATTTAGAGACTGATAGTGATTGGAAAAGAGAAGAAATTTCTCAATATCAATCAGACATAAAATGCGATATTTGCAAAGGTCACAGACTTAAAGACGAGGCGCTTTGTGTAAAAATTGATGGTAAGCATATAAGTGAAGTAACTGAAAAGTCTATAAGTGATGCTAAAGAATGGTTCAGTAATTTATCAAAAAAACTTGATCAAAGAAAACTTAAGATATCAGAACATATTCTTAAAGAAATTAATGAAAGGTTAAATTTTCTTCTTAATGTTGGCCTTGATTACCTAACATTATCAAGAGAGTCAGGAACTTTATCTGGTGGTGAAGCTCAGAGAATTAGACTTGCTTCCCAAATTGGTTCAGGTCTTACAGGAGTTTTATATGTATTAGATGAACCATCAATTGGTTTGCATCAAAAAGACAATGTAAAATTAATAAATGCTTTAAAAAGATTACGAGATTTAGGAAACACGGTAATTGTTGTTGAGCACGATACAGAAACAATTGAAAATGCAGACCACATCTTAGATCTTGGACCTCAGGCAGGAAGTAAAGGTGGTGAAGTTGTTGCAGAAGGCAATCTTAAAGATATTGTTAAAAATGATAACAGCATTACAGGAAAATATTTATCTTCTAAATATTTTATACCAATTCCAAAAAAAAGAAGGTTAGCAAAAAACGGAAGATTTTTACAAATTAACGGAGCAACTGGTAATAATTTGAAGAATGTTGATTTAAAAATTCCATTTGGAACTTTTACATGTGTTACTGGAGTTTCAGGAAGTGGAAAATCTACTTTAGTGCTACAGACACTTTACAATGCTCTTAATTTATCTTTGAACAATAATAAATCAAGAAAGATACCAATGCCATTTAAAGGTTTTAAGGGTATCGAATTAATTGATAAAGTAATTGATATTGATCAATCTCCTATTGGAAGAACTCCAAGATCTAATCCAGCGACTTATACAGGTGCTTTTGGACCAATTAGAGATTGGTTTACTAATTTACCGGAGTCAAAAAGTAGAGGTTACAAACCTGGAAGATTTTCTTTTAATGTAAAGGGTGGAAGATGCGAAGCTTGTGAAGGTGATGGTGTAATAACTTATGAAATGCATTTCCTTCCAGATGTTTATGTAACTTGTGATGAATGTAAAGGTAGCAGATATAATAGGGAAACTCTTGAAATTAAATTTAAAGGAAAGAGTATCGCGGAAGTTTTAGATATGACTGTTGAAGAAGGATGTGACTTCTTTGAAAATATAGCTACCATAAGATCAAAGCTTTTAACTCTAAAAAAAGTTGGTTTAGGTTATATAAAGATTGGTCAACAAGCTACGACTCTCTCAGGTGGTGAGGCTCAAAGAATAAAGTTAGCAAAAGAATTATCAAAAAGGTCTACGGGAAGAACAATCTATATATTAGATGAACCAACTACAGGTTTACATCAACATGATATAAAAAAATTACTGGAAATTTTACATACTTTTGTTGCAACGGGTAATACTGTTGTTGTTATAGAACACAATTTAGATGTCATTAAGACTGCTGATTACGTCGTCGATATGGGTCCAGATGGAGGCGTTAAAGGTGGTCAAGTAATTGCAGAAGGAAAACCTGAAGATATATGCAATACAGAAAAGAGTTACACAGGTAAGTTTCTTAAACCTTTACTTAACGGTAAATTTAAAAAAATTGCATAATCCTGCTAGATTTGTTAACTTAAATTTATGATTAGTATTTTAAGTTCTTTATCTAGAACGATACATTTATCCCTTGCAATATCTGTAGTTTTATTCGTGACATTATTTTTTTTAAATGGTGGTTTTGATTTTGATTTATTATTCTGGACCTGGTTGTTCAGATATATTCATGTAATAGTTGGAATTATGTGGATCGGATTGCTTTGGTATTTCAATTTTGTTCAAATACCAAATATGGCTAAGATTCCTGATGAACAAAAGCCTGCTATAAGCAAGGTGATTGCTCCCTCGGCTTTATTTTGGTTTAGGTGGGCAGCGTTTGCAACAATTCTGTCTGGACTAATACTGTCTTACTTAAGTGGATATTTGCATGAGGCTATGACTCTGGGCATAGGATCAGGTGGTGGAAAGAACACAGCAATTGGTATCGGTATGTGGTTAGGTCTAATTATGGCTTTTAATGTTTGGTTTGTGATATGGCCAAATCAAAAAAAAGCTTTAGGAATAGTGGAGACAGATCCAGAAAGTAAATCTAAATCAGCTAAAACAGCGATGGTCTTTTCTCGAACAAATGTATTATTATCTTTGCCGATGCTTTTATCTATGGTGGCTGCCCAAAATTTATATTAACTGTCTTCCTTAAGAACTGTTTTTTGTGAAACTTTAAATAAGACTAAAAGTGGATTTGCTATAAATATTGAGGAATAAGTTCCTAAAATCACTCCTAAAATCATAGCTAATGAAAAACCTTTCAATATTTCACCACCAAACAAAAAGATTGAAACTAAAGCTAATAACGTCGTTGAAGAAGTAATTATAGTACGTGATAAAGTCTCATTTATTGATAAATTTGTAAGATCAAATATCTTAATATCTGAATATTTTTTAAGATTTTCCCTTACACGATCATAAATTACTACAGTGTCATTCATTGAGTAACCAACAATAGTTAAAACAGCTGCTACAATTGACAAGTTTATTTCTAAACTTAATGCAGAAAAAATTCCAAGCGTAATTATAACATCATGGAATAAAGCAGCAATTGCACCAATACTAAATTGCCACTCAAAACGTATCCAAATATAGATTAACATTGCCATTAACGATAAGCATATAGCAGTTACTCCAGCCTTTAGTAATTCTGAGCTTACTTTAGGTCCTACATTTTCAACTCTTCTGAAAGAAAAATCTTGAGTTAATTCTTGTTGAAGATTTCTTTGTAAATTTTCAATGAACTCTGGATCATTAAGTTCGTCTCTTTTAAATTTAACTACAAAATCATTATCGCTTCCAAAATTTTTAATTGAAATACGTGTTGA
>CACOXX010000024.1 GCA_902631265.1 uncultured Pelagibacteraceae bacterium
AATCAGTTTTAATTTTAGAAAAAATGAAATAAACTAGAAAAACAAAAAGTAAAATATTTAAAATAATTACAATTAAATCATTAAAATAAACTTTAAAACTTTCAAATAAAAAAATTCCCAAAAATATTAATAAAAGATCTGAAATTGAGCAAATTAAGCAAACAGTGAAAACAAACTGTTTTTTTAAACCTTGTTCCATAACAAAGATGTTTTGAGCACCAAAAGCCAAGATTAAACTAAGTCCAGTAAAAAAGCCGAGCGCTAAAAAATCCATACTGTCTTTTTGGATAACATTATTATTAAGAGGAGTTTTAAGACGTTTTTTTGTTAATTACCATAGATAACTTTCTTGGAAAATTGCCTTCTTCAAATCTTATTATTTCAAGATTTTTATAACCATTTAAAAGTCTCTTTATTTTTTCATCAGAAAAAAAATGAACAATAAAACCATTCATCTCGTATAGATCTTCAGTGATGTGCAATCCCTTTTTGTAATCACCATCTGAAGTATTTCTTACGGTGTAAATATTTAACCCACCTTCTTTAAGTATATTATTAATCTTTTTATTCAATATTTCCAACTCATCTAATGTTAATGCCATACAATAAAGCATATGTGAATAACAACCATCGAAGTCTTTTTTGACAAAAGTAAAGTCTTTTCTAACATCAAAAACTTCAGTAGTAATAAGTTTATCCAAACCTAAACTTGATGATTTTTCATTTATTTTATTTATTGCTGAGGGACTAAAATCTAATGCATGAACTTTAATATTATTTTTTGCAAAGTAAATTGTATCTCTGCCTAGTCCAGAGCCCAACTCAATAATATTCTTTATGTTATTTTTTTTGAATATTTCTAAAGATTTTTGGGCTGCGTAACTTGGATCTAAACCAAACATCTCAGGCTTACTCGAGAAATTACTTTCCCAATGCTGAGATTGTTGATCTAAAAGTTTTTTATCCAATCTATTTTGATGGATCTGGAACTTTTCTTAAATAAGGTTTTACTGCATTCCACCCTTTGGGAAAAAGTTTCTTAGCTTCATCGTCCTTTACGGCAGGTACAATTATTACTTCCTCACCTTTTTTCCAGTCTGCAGGTGTTGCTACTTTATGTTTCGCAGTGAGTTGCATTGAGTCTATTGATCTCAATAATTCCATAAAGTTTCTTCCTGTTGCCATTGGATAAGTTAAGAACAATCCAATTCTTTTATCTGGTCTTACTATAAAAACCGTTCTGACTGTTTGGTTATCTACTGCAGTTCTACCCATTGAAGTAGTTCCCGCATCACCTTCTAACATGTTATAAAG
This sequence comes from uncultured Pelagibacteraceae bacterium, assembly GCA_902631265.1. Lineage (GTDB taxonomy): Bacteria > Pseudomonadota > Alphaproteobacteria > Pelagibacterales > Pelagibacteraceae > Pelagibacter. Next base: position 1,315 of record CACOXX010000024.1, read on the forward strand.
TTTTGCAATTTTAAGATCTTCATCAGCTATAATTGGATAGTCAGGTTTTTTCCCAGTCACGTCTTTTATATCTTCTAGCCATTTAACATGATCTGAAACTGGATCAACACTAAGACCAATAACTTTCACATTTCTTTTTTCAAATTCTGGTTTTAGTTTTGCAAGAGAACCTAGTTCAGTTGTGCAAACAGGTGTGAAGTCTTTTGGATGTGAAAATAAAACACCCCAACTGTCACCTAACCATTCATGAAATGAAATGTCACCGATAGTTGTTTTAGCTTTAAAGTCCGGTGCTAAACTGTTTATTTTTAAAGTCATTTACATCTCCTTTTTAAAAGCAAATTATATGCAAGATTGATTTGCTATGCAATTTTTTATAAGATGATTATTAATATGATATTTGAACAACTATTTGATAATAAGTCTTCAACCTATACGTACATGCTCTCTAGTGGCGAAGGTCGAGAAGCTTTAATCATCGATCCAGTAATAGAACATACTGAAGAGTACATAAAACTTTTAGAAAAATTAAAATTAAAATTAGTTAAAGTAATAGACACGCATATTCATGCTGATCATATAACAGGACTTAATGAATTAAGTAAAAGGACTAACTGTACAAAAATTATGGGTGATAACTCTAAATCTGAGGTAGTTGATTTAAGAGTAAAAGAAAATGAAAAAATTAATTTAGATGGAATAGAATTAAAAGTTTTATATACACCTGGACACACAGATTGCTCTTATAGTTTTTTAATGGAAGATAGAGTTTTCACCGGAGATACATTGTTAATAAATGGAACTGGAAGAACTGATTTTCAAAATGGAAATGCTAAACAACAATACGACTCTTTATTTAATAAATTACTTAAACTTCCAGAGAGTACAATTGTTTTTCCAGCACATGACTATAATGGCAAAAAGAATTCTACAATTGGAAATGAGATTAAAAATAATCCAAGATTACAGGTTAACTCAATAGATCAATATGTTGAGATCATGAATAATCTAAATTTAGCAAATCCAAAAATGATGGATGTGGCTGTCCCAGCTAACCTTAAAGGCCTTACTTTAAATCAAGTTTAGGAGGGTTAAAATTTGGGTTGATTATTTGTTTATTAACTCTATATATAAATTATGGCTTGCGACAATTCAAAATGTATTTGCACAAACTGCACTAACGATCAATGTGCTTGCGACGGGGATATGCAATGTAATTGCAAACCTGAGGGTGTCTGTTGTTGTTGCAATTAATAAGCTAATTTAACTTCACAAAATTATGAATGAATTTTTAGAGTCTATAATTAAGAGAGATCCGGCTGCAAAATCAAAGTTAAGTATTATTTTAACTTATCCTGGTGCTAAAGCCGTTTTTTTTCATAAGATTGCAAATTTTTTTGCAATTGCAAAATTTCATTTAGTTGCGAGAATAATCTCTCAATTTTCAAGATTTTTAACTGGAATAGAAATTCATCCAAGAGCAAATATTGGAAAAAATTTATTTATTGATCATGGAATGGGAGTTGTGATTGGTGAGACTTCAGAGATTGGAGATAATGTAACGATCTATCACATGGCAACATTAGGTGGTATTTCGCCAAGCGTTAATTCTAATGAGCAAAGAAATGTTAAAAGACATCCAACACTTAAAGATAATGTTGTAGTTGGATCTGGTGCTCAAATACTTGGTCCAGTAACAGTTGGTAAAAATGCAAAGATTGGAGCTAACGCAGTTGTTACAAAAGATGTTCCAGAAAATGCAGTTATGGTTGGAATACCAGCAAAAAATGTTGGGGAAACTTCAGGCGCCGATGAAAATTTTAAACCTTATGGTATAACTCCTGAAAGCGATAAAAGTTAATATGAAAAATGCCCAAAATAATTTTATTGAGGGAATTGGAAATACTCCATTAGTAAAATTAAGAGCTGCTTCAGAGGTGACAGGATGTAATATTTTTGGTAAAGCAGAGTATTTAAACCCAGGTGGATCAGTAAAGGATAGAGCAGCTTTAGCTTTAATAAAAGATGCTGAAGAAAAAAAATTAATTTCAAAAGGTGGGACCATTGTTGAGGGAACAGCAGGTAATACTGGTATTGGTCTTTGCCTTATTGGAAATTCTATTGGATATAAAACGATCATTGTAATGAATGATAATCAAACTCAAGAAAAAAAAGATATGTTAAAGAATATTGGAGCAGATCTAAGACTAGTTCCACCTAAGCCATACAAAGATGATGGTAATTTTGTAAAAGTTGCAGGAAGACTCGCAGATGAACTAAAGAGTAGCAATAACCATGGGGTAGTTTGGGCTAACCAATTTGATAACACAGCTAATTCTAAAGGGCATTATGAAACTACTGGACCTGAAATTTGGATGCAAACGGATGGAAAAGTTGATGGTTTTGTTTGCTCATCAGGCACTGGTGGAACTATTGCTGGTGTAAGTAGTTTTTTGAAGGAAAAAAACAAAGATATTAAAATTTATTTGTCAGATCCTGCCGGATCCTCACTTTATAACTACGTTGAAAACGGAGAATTAAAAAGTGAAGGTAATTCTATAACCGAAGGTATAGGATCAAGTAGAGTAACGGCTAATTTTGCTGAGGCTAAAATTGATGGTGCTTTTTCAATTGAAGATAAAGAGTCTTTACCGGTGTTATATGACCTTATTCAAAACGAAGGTTTAAGTTTAGGAACAAGTTGCGGTGTAAATATTGCTGGAGCTATAAGACTTGGCAAGAAATTAGGACCTGGTAAGACAATTGTAACTATTCTTTGTGATAGATCGGATAAATACAACTCTAAGCTGTTTAATAAGAAGTTTTTGCAAGAAAAAGGTCTTCCGATTCCCGCTTGGATTTAATTTTTTTTCGCACACTCTTTAATAAATCTTTTACATAATAAAAATATTGTAGTTAAATAATTATCATAATTAAGACTATGAACGAACTACTAAAAAAAAATTTCTTTTCACTTTTGTTAATTGTGCTGTTTAGTTTGTTTATTTTTTCATTAGCTTTGGCATTTTAGCAAATGAGCGGCTACCTAATAGCTCAACTCAACATGACAGACAAAGAAAATTTTAAGCTTTATGCAGAAACAGTGCCTGAGTCTGTAAAAAAATTCGGCGGAAAGTATTTAGTTAGAGCTGGTGAATTTAAATCAATGCAAGGTAAATGGGATTTCACTAGAAATGTAATTATTGAGTTCCCAACTTATGAAAAAGCGTTGGAATGGTATAACTCTGACACATACAAACCTTTAAAAGAATTGCGCCAAAAAGGTTCGGAAGGTAATATAATCATAATCAAAGGAATATAAGAAAGGAAAGAACATGATAGACAAATTTGGAAATATTTTTTATTTAATTATTTACTTAGTTCATTTTATTATTGTTGGTAGCTATGCTTTTCAATTAGTTTTTGGTACTCAAAAATTTCTTGAAGGTAGAGGTGTAGATAAAACAGCCACTCTATTAACAAGATTTGCAGGTTCATTTATGGTTGCCTTAGTTTTAATGGCAATTTATATCGCTTTTATAAGATCAGGTGGCTTAGATGCAACTGGAGTATTCTTTAACTTAGTTTTTATGATTAATGTTACAATATTGTGTGCAAATTTTTATACTTTAAAAATTGATAAGACAGGTTTGACTGAGAAAACTAGAAATGATGGAATATATGCTCCATTAGTTTTAGTTATTATTAGTGCCGTTCTTTGTTACGGATTAGCTGACAAAATTTACGTATAGAATTTAAAAAATTATCGAATGTTTCCTAAAAAATATTCAAACTTACTATTTATTCTAATTATGGGCTTTGGAATGAGTCTCATGATGACGCTAATTATTACATACATTAATACAGGAATGGATAGTGAGTACATAAATAGATTTTTAAAAGCATGGGTTGTTAGTCTACCTATTGCAATAGTAGCCGCCTTGGTCGTTGGTCCAATTACAAAAAACTTTGTAGATAAAATAACTAATTAGTTTTTATAATTTTTCATCCATTTTTCAAATTCTTTAATTGCCCCATACATGTCTTTAGTTTTATGTGGATGATTTTTTGCCCTACCTAACATTGTTGCAATAACATTAACCTGGTATTTTATAGGTCTATTTTTAATCTTATTAATTGTATAAATAGCTTTATCTTTGTTTTTAAAACCTAATCCTGGAGTTGTCG
>CACOXX010000025.1 GCA_902631265.1 uncultured Pelagibacteraceae bacterium
TTTATTTTATTACTTTGTTTAATATATGCAAAATACATATCAAGATTTAATTACCGATTTAGAGGGAAAAAAACCACAAATCAGTGGAAAACTTGAGGGAGGTAAGAAGTTTAAAATAATTTCAAATTTTACACCCGCAGGTGATCAACCAGAAGCAATTAAAAAACTGGTCTCTGGAGCTAATAAAGAACAATTTAATCAAGTTTTATTGGGGGTTACGGGATCAGGTAAAACTTTCACAATGGCAAAAGTTATTGAAGCTACGAATAGACCAGCCTTAATATTGGCCCCAAACAAAACATTGGCTGCTCAACTTTACGGCGAAATGAAAACTTTTTTTCCTGAAAATGCAGTGGAGTATTTTGTTTCATATTATGACTACTATACTCCCGAAGCATACGTACCAAGGTCAGATACATATATCGAAAAAGAAGCTTCAATAAATGAACAGATTGATAGAATGCGTCATTCAGCAACAAGATCTTTATTAGAAAGAGATGACGTACTTATTGTTGCGAGTGTGTCGTGTATTTACGGATTAGGTTCCGTAGAAGCTTATAGTAAAATGACCCTGACACTCCAAAAAAATTATGAATATAATAGGGAACAAATAATTAAATCTTTTGTTGCTTTACAATACAAAAGGAATGATCAAAACTTTTATAGAGGCACTTTTAGAGTAAGAGGTGAAAATCTTGAAATTTTTCCCTCACATCTTGAGGACAGGGCCTGGAGAATGAGTCTCTTTGGAAATAAACTTGAACAAATAGAAGAGTTCGATCCTTTGACCGGTGATAAGGTCAGAGATTTAAACCTAATAAAAGTTTATGCAAACAGTCACTACATCACACCAAAGCCTACTGTAGAGCAGGCAGTGATAAATATCCGAAAAGAATTAGAACTTACTCTTAAAAAACATAAATCTGAAAATAAGTTATTAGAAGCACAAAGACTAGAGGAGAGAACAAAGTTTGACTTAGAAATGATAGAGGCTACTGGATCTTGTGCGGGAATTGAGAACTATTCAAGATTTTTATCTGGTAGAAAACCAGGTGAACCTCCACCAACTCTATTCGAGTACTTCCCAGATAATGCAATTATATTTGTTGACGAGTCTCACGTGACAGTTCCTCAATTAAATGGAATGTATAAAGGAGATAGATCAAGAAAAAGTACACTTGCCGAATATGGATTCAGATTACCTTCATGTATGGATAATAGACCATTAAAATTTGAAGAATGGGATTTAATGAGAACACAAACCATCTTTGTTTCAGCAACCCCAGGACCGTGGGAACTAGAGCAGACAAAAGGTAAATATATAGACCAGGTTATTAGACCCACTGGATTAATTGATCCAGAGGTAGAGGTAAGACCAGCAAAAAATCAGGTAGATGATTTAATGCACGAGTGTAAAAAAGTTGTTGAAAAGAATTATAGAGTTCTAGTTACCACTTTAACAAAAAAAATGGCAGAGGATTTGACTGAGTATCTCCATGAGAATGGAATTAAAGTTAGGTATCTTCACTCAGATATTGACACACTTGAAAGGATAGAAATTATGCGGGATCTTCGTATGGGTGTTTTTGATGTTTTAGTTGGAATTAACTTATTAAGAGAAGGGCTTGATATACCTGAATGTGCATTGGTTGGTATTTTAGATGCAGATAAAGAAGGGTTTCTAAGATCTGAAACATCTTTAATTCAAACAATTGGAAGGGCTGCAAGAAATGTCGAAGGGAAAGTAATCTTATATGCAGATAAAGAAACAAAAAGTATAAAAAAAGCAATACTGGAAACAAAAAGAAGGAGAGAAATTCAATTAGATTATAACAAAAAAAATAAAATTGATGCTAAATCAATTAAAAAAGAAATAAGCGATATTTTAGAAAGTGTTTACGAAAAAGATTACGTAAAAATTAGTGAGGGATCAAATATAGGTGGCAATTTAAAAAAACACTTGAAGGGTTTAAATAAAAAAATGAAGGATGCTGCATCTAATTTAGAGTTTGAAGAAGCAGCTAAATTAAGAGATGAGATTAGAAAGTTGGAAAGCACTGAACTTGAAATTACTTTAAATCCTAAAATAAGACAATATGATGTAAAAAATAAGCTTTATCCTAAAGGCAGATCCACTCTGGGAATGCCGGGAACTAAGGTAACTAAAAAAAGAGATAAAAAGTGGAAGCACAAAAAATAATAATTACCGGGGGAGCAACAAGAATAGGCGCTGCAATCGCTAGGAGTTTATCTGGAATTAATAAAGATATAGTCATTCATTATAATAAATCGAAATCAAAAGCTGAAAATTTAAAAAAAGAACTAATAAAAACAGGATCAAATGTTTATCTTGTTAAGGGTGATTTAGGAAAAGAAAAAGATTTAAATAAGATAATAAAATTTGCAAAATCGAAACTAAAATACTTTGATTGTTTAATTAACAATGCATCAATTTTTGAAAACGATAAACTAGAAAATTTCAATTCAAGAAGTTGGGAAAAACATTTATCTATTAATCTTAAAGCTCCAGCAATATTATCGAGAGAATTTGGAAAAAATATAAAAGGAAAAAATAACAACATAATAAACATAATTGATCAAAGAGTTTTTAAACTTACCCCCTTTTTTTTTTCATATACTTTAAGTAAAACAGGTCTTTATACTTTGACTAAAACTAGTGCCATGAGTCTTGCACCTAGTGTAAGGGTTAATGGAATAGCACCTGGACCAACGATTAAAAATAAAAGACAATCAAAAGGCCACTTTAGAAGGCAATATCTCTCAACGCTTTTAAAAAAACAAGTAGACGTAGAAGAAATATGTAGTGCTGTTGACTTTTTTATTAAAAATAGATCTATTACAGGGCAAGTAATTTCAATCGATAGTGGTCAAAGCTTAAACTGGCAAACACCAGATGTCTTGAAAGGTAAGGAATGAAAAGAAATAATTTAAAAATCGTAAAAATTAATAAATCTAAAAAGCTTTTTAATTATGAAAAAAAAGTTCTTATAAAAGAATTACTGCTAGATCTTAAAATTGGCTATTTTGACTTTGAAAAAGAAAAAAAACAAAAAGTAAAATTTTCACTTGAAATAGATTATGTAGACAAAAAACCATCAAGTGATAAGGACATCAAATCAATTGTAAATTACGCCAAAGTTGTAAGATTAATTAAAAAACTTGTTAAAAAAAAACATTACAATTTTCTTGAAACATTAGCAGAAGATGTTTTTGATGAACTTTTTAAAGATAAAAGAATAGATAAAATAAGCCTTCAAATAGAAAAACTCGAGATTATGAGAGATTGCTCTTCTGTTGGGATACAAATCTCAAAAAAAAGAAGTCATGATTAGTTCTGAAATTGGAAAAGAAATCATAAAGAAAGAGTTGCCTTTAATTCCAAAGCTTCCAGGCGTTTACAAAATGCTGAGTGATAAAGACCAAATTCTTTATGTTGGTAAGGCAAAAAATCTGCCTAACAGACTTAAAAGTTATGTATCAGAAAAAAATCACATTATTAGAACTGAGAGAATGCTATCTCAAACACGAAAAATTGAGATTACAACTACATCAAATGAAAGCGAGGCACTACTTCTTGAAGCTAATCTAATTAAAAAACACAAACCAAAGTTTAATATCTTGCTAAGAGATGACAAATCTTTTCCATTTATTTTTATCGGCAATAAAGACAGGTGGTCTCAAATAAAAAGACATAGAGGTAAAAAAACTAAGGAAGGTTTTTATTTTGGTCCTTTTGCATCTGCTGGATCTGCAAACTGGACTATAAAAATGATCCAAAAAATATTTCATCTTAGAGTTTGTGATGATACTGTTTTTAAAAATAGAGAGCGACCTTGTATTCTATATCAGATCAAAAGATGCTCGGGTCCTTGTGTTGGTTATATTGATGAAAGTGAATACAAGAGAACAGTTGATGATGCTATTGAATTTGTCTCTGGTAAATCAAGAAAGATACAAAAAAATTTATCTGATCAAATGGAAAAAGCTAGCGAGAGTCTTGATTTTGAGAAAGCAGGAATTCTCAGAGATAGAATAAAATCGCTTAATATAATTCAATCATCTCAAAGGATAAATGAAGCAAACTTAGTTGAAGCCGATGTTATTGCGGCATATAAAGAATCTGGACAAACTTGTATACAAGTATTCTTTTACAGATCTAAACAAAATTGGGGTAATCAAGCTTTTTTTCCAAAACATGATCCTGATGAAAATTTAGGCAATATTTTAAATTCTTTTGTTTCACAATTTTATGAAAATAAAAGTGTCCCATCCTCAATTATTCTATCCCAAGAAATTAAAGAGAAAATTTTGATAGAACAGACTCTTTCACAAAAAGAGAGTAAACAAGTGAATATTTCAGTAGCTAAAAAAGGTTCTAAGTTAAAAGTAATTAATCAAGCAATTAAAAATGCAAAAGATAGTCTAAATAGAAAGCTTCATGAAACTCAAAATAACAGAGAGCTATTTGAGTCGGTTGTTTCAAAATTTAATTTAGAAACAAATATTAATCTTATTGAAGTTTACGACAATAGTCATATTCAAGGAACAAATAGTGTTGGAGCATTAATTTCTTATGGAGATGAGGGATTTATTAAAAAAAGATATAGGAAATTTAATATAAAAATTAAGAAAAATGAACAAGACGATTATGGTATGATGAAAGAGGTGCTTACAAGAAGATTTAAAAAAGCGGTGCAAGAAAAAGAAGGTCATCTTTCATTTCCTGATCTTATTTTTGTTGATGGAGGAAAAGGTCAATATTCAGTAGCAAGAGAGACATTAAATGAACTTGGACTTCATGATATTCCACTAATAGCGATTGCTAAAGGGAAGTTTAGAAATAGTGGAAATGAAACTTTTTTTCATAATGGAAAAGAATATAAATTTTCAAAAAATGACCCTACTCTATTTTTTCTTCAAAGAATAAGGGATGAGTCCCACAGATTTGCGATTAGCGCTCACAGAGCTCGAAGAAAAAAAGGTATTAGTAAATCTTTATTGGATCAAATAGAAGGTATAGGATCAATTAGA
>CACOXX010000026.1 GCA_902631265.1 uncultured Pelagibacteraceae bacterium
CCAGCTTTATCTGATGGACTACCCGGTGCAACACTTGCAACTAATGCGCCTCGTGCTTTTTTTAATTTTTCTACATCTGCTATTTCTTTTGTAACTGTTTGAATTCTTACTCCTAACCAACCTCTTTTTGTTTCACCAAATTCTAAAAGTTGATCTATCACTAATTTCGCACTGTTTGATGGTATAGCAAATCCAATACCGATGGATCCTGATTGACCTAATATAGCAGTATTAATTCCTACCACTTCTCCTTTCATGTTAAACAAAGGACCTCCGGAATTTCCAGAATTTATCGATGCATCTGTTTGTATAAAATCTTCATAACGTGCCATGCCAATATTTCTGTTTCTTGCTGAAACTATTCCTGCGGTTACTGTTCCACCTAATCCAAATGGATTTCCAATTGCTATGACCCAATCTCCAATTCTTGCAGTATCTGAATTTCCAAATTTTACTGTTTCAAATTTATCATCAGTAATAATTTGTAAAACCGCAACATCTGACAAAGGATCGGTTCCTAAAATTTTTGCTTTATATTCCTTATTCTCATTTGTTCTAATAAATATATCTTCTGCACCTTGAATTACGTGGTTGTTAGTTATAACAATTCCTTTTTTATCAATTATAAAGCCTGAGCCAAGTGCGCTTGATTTTCTTTTTTGAGGTGTTCCAAACTCTTTAAACATGTCTTCAAAAGGTGATCCTGGTGGGAATTCAAATGGAAAAGGATTTACGTTTTTAACAACAGTTGTAGATGTTGAGATATTTACAACCGCTGGCATTAACTTTTCAGTTAAATCAGCAAATGAAGCGGGTCTTTCTTGTGAAATTGCTGAATAACTGAATAATATAAAAACTATAATTGAAAATATTGATTTAGAAGACTTCAAAAACATATTATCCTTTAATAAACCATATTATAAAGAAACCAATTAAAGCGAATATAATTCCACCTGATCTTAATTGTTTATCGTTAACCATTTTTAGTTTCTCTAACATACTTTTCATTTTTGAAGGAAATAAGGCATAAAGAATTCCTTCAATAAAGAGAAATAAACCGAAAGCGACAATTAAGTCGTCCATTATGCTATTGCTTAATTTGTGCTTTTACGTTTCCAAAGAATTTGAAAAATTCACTATCAGGTGACATTATAAGTGAAGTTTCGCCACCTATTAATGCTCTCTCATAAGCTTGCATTGCTCTATAGAACGCGAAGAATTCTGCATCTTTCCCAAAAGCATCAGCAAATATTTTATTACGCTGACCATCACCTTCACCTTTCATGATCTCCGATTTTTTTTCGGCTTCAGCAAGAATTACAGTTACTTCTTTATCAGCTGTTGAAGTAATAGTTACAGCCATCTCTGCTCCTTTTGCTCTAAATTCTTTTGCCTCTCTCTCTCTTTCAGTCTGCATTCTTCTATAGATTGCATCACTGTTTGCTTGAGGTAAGTCTGCTCTCTTAATTCTTACGTCAACTATTTTTATTCCAAAGTTTTCCGCTTCTTTATTTACGCCATCTTGAATAAGAGCCATTTGTTTATTTCTATCTTCAGATAATAAAGTTTGAAGTCTTTGAGTACCTAAAACACTTCTTATCCTTGAATTAATAATCGTTGATAACCTGGATCTGGCAACTCTTTCATTGCCAACAGAAATATAAAATTTTAATGGATCAACAATTTGAAACCTTGCAAAGGCGTCCACAATAAGTCTTTTCTGGTCTGACGCAATTACTTCTTCTGGTGGAGCATCTAAGTTTAAAATTCTCTTATCTAAAAACACAACGTTTTGTATGAAAGGTAATTTAAAATTTAGACCTGGTTTTAGTATAATCCTTTTAGGATCACCGAATTGAAGCACTATCGCTTGATTTACTTCTTTAACAATAAATATTGAAAAGAATGCTGTCAAAGCTAGAACACCGATTATTGGAAGTATAATTTTTCTCATTTAGTTAGTTTTCTTTTTAAGTTCTGGAAGTGGCAAGTAAGGAACAACCCCTGAACCTGCGTTTTTCTCTATTATTACTTTATCTATATCTGCTAAAACTTTTTCCATTGTTTCAAGATACATTCTTTCTTGTGTAACTTGTTTTGCATTTTGATACTCATTAAAAATTGCAGTAAATCTACTTGCTTCACCCTCTGCTTTTGCAACAACTTCTTTCTTGTATGCCTCAGCGGCTTGTAAAATTTTTTCAGCTTCACCCCGTGCTCTTGGGATTACGTCATTAGCGTAAGCCTCGGCTTCGTTTTTAGATCTTTCCATGTCAGCTCTTGCAGCCTGAACATCTCTAAACGCATCGATTACTTGGTCTGGTGGGTCTGCTTTTTGTGTTTGAACTTGGGTTATTTGTATTCCACTCTGATATTCATCTAAAATATTTTGAATTATCTCACTTGCATCAATTTCTATTTGTGATCTTCCTTCAGTCAAAATTGGTTGAATGTTGCTTCTTGCTATAACTTCTCTCATTGCTGTCTCTGCTGCAGCTTTAACTGTTCCCTCAGGATCTTGTATCTTAAATAAAAAATTTCCAGCATCTTTAATTACCCAGAAAACAGAAAAATCTATGTTAACAATATTTTCATCTCCAGTTAACATTAAACTTTCTTCAGGGACATCAGCTACAACACCTGATGTAAAACCTGTATCTCTCTCCGATCTAAAACCAATATCAATTCTATTAACTTTTGTTACTTTTGGAGTTAAAACACTCTCAACCGGAAAAGGAATGTGATAATTTAATCCAGGTTGTGTCGTAGAAACAAATTTTCCAAATCTTAAAACCACACCTTGTTCATCCGGTAAAACTCTATAAAGTCCACTTAGTGCCCAGACAATAACTAAAATTGTAAGACCAAGAATAATTGGTTTGCCTCCACCAGAAGCTCCACCAGGGAGAAATTTATTTATTTTATCTTGAAGATTTTTTATTAATTCATCTATGTTTGGTGGAGTCGGGCCTCTTCTGCCAGATCCATTTCCTGAACCTCCTCCAGGGGGTGATCCCCATGGACTTCCGCCTCTACCTCTAAAATCATCTACCATGACAATGTATATAGTGTCTTTAATGTGAAAAACAAGTTAAGTATGCTAAAACATCGTTATAAATAGTGGACTTAATGAAGCAATGATTAAAAAACCAGGAGCAAAAACCTTTACAAAAAACCCAATAATTGGGACCAAATTCACAATAGCTGTATCAAGCGCGAAAGGTGGGGTTGGAAAATCTACTTTTGCATCTAATCTTGCTTTAGCTTTAAAAAAACAAGGATGTAAAGTTGGTCTTCTAGATGCTGATATTTACGGTCCATCTTTACCAAAATTATTCGATATAGGAGACAAACCAGAAAGCGATGGTCAAAGATTAATTCCAATTTTAAAATATGACATTCAGTGTATGTCCATTGGATTTCTCACTGATGAACAAACTCCAATGATTTGGAGAGGACCTATGGTCACGAGTGCTATAAAAACATTTACTCAAAAAGTTGCTTGGAAAGATTTGGATTTTATTATTGTCGATATGCCACCAGGAACCGGCGATACACAACTTACATTTACTCAAGAAGTAAAAATGGACGGGGTAATAATAATATCTACACCTCAAGAGATAGCCCTACAGGATGTAAAAAGAGGTATCAAAATGTTTGATAAACTAGGAACAAAAATTATTGGATTAATTGACAACATGAGTTTTTTCAAAGGGGACGATGGAAAAAAATATCACATATTTGGTGAGGGCGGTGTTAAAAAAACTGCAGAGGAATTTAAGAAAGATTTTTTATGTGAGATACCACTCGATCCAGAAGTAGGTAAACAAGGTGATAAAGGAGTTCCTATTGTTGAGAGCAACCCAGACAATGACGTATCTAAGATTTATTTAGAATTAGCTTCCAAAATTAAATCAATTTATCTTTTAAATTAAAAGCCTCCATCAATTCATTCCACTCTCTTTTAGAAAGCCCAGAACTTTCCATATCGATTTTTTCTCCTTTGATCAGTTTTTGAATTAAAAATTTACCTTTTGATGAAACTTCAGTACCACCAACTCTGTAGTCTAAAAAAGCATCATAAGTAATTGGAACCCAACTTTTTAAGGTTTCTAACATTGCATCAGCATATGCTCTTATTTCATATTGTGCGTGGCTATCTGCTCTTAATCTTAAAAAATTCATCAAGTTTAATAGATCAGTTTTCCAGTACCATTGAGTATAAGTATTAAGTGTTAGATTCATTCTTGCTAATTCTCTTGCAAGACCAGGTTCATTTTCATCGACAACTGATCCATCGTATCTTTCATTAAGCATTGTCTCATAATTATCATAAGTTCTTTCAGCATCATCCTTCAACAGAGATAAAACTTTATTAGCTTGATCTCCTTCAAGTACCTCTCCCCTGCCTTGCCTGTTATTTTTTGATTGGGCTGCTAGATGTTCTTTTTTTGGTAAATAAAATTCTTTATCCAAAATTGAATATCTGGCTGAATATTCATTAACATTTGCAGTTCTGTGCCTAATCCATTGTCTAGCAATAAAGATCGGTAGCTTAACATGATATTTTATTTCGCACATTTCAAACGGTGTGCTGTGCCAATGTCTCATTAAATATTTAATTAGACCACTGTCTGTAGAAACTTGTTTTGTTCCTTTGCCATAAGATACACGAGCTGCTTGGACAATTGATGTATCGTTACCCATGTAATCTATCACTCTTATGAACCCATGATCTAATATTGG
>CACOXX010000027.1 GCA_902631265.1 uncultured Pelagibacteraceae bacterium
CTTTATCCTTTTTGGACAAATTAAAATTTTTATAAATTCTAAAATTTTTTACCATCTAAGCTCTGTTTGAGTGTAGTTTACATTAACATTATACTTTTTTGTTAATTCTTTAATACCGTTACTCATTTCATTTTTATGAATTCCATTATTTATTAAAAGAGAGTCAAAATTTTGCATGTTTGCACCTTTGATATCTGTATTTAGATTATCACCTATACAAATCACTTTTTTTCCTTGTAAATTTTTAAATGCTTTTTCGTAAACTTCTGGATAAGGCTTACCAAAGTACTTTACTTCACCACCCAACTTTTCAAAAATTTTTGCAACAGTCCCTGCGCAAAATTCTCTTTCTTCACCTCGATCAACAACAAGATCCGGATTGGTGCAAATCATTTTCTTTTCAATATGGTCTAAAAGTAATTTTTCATAAAACATTAATTCTGATTCATGATCATCAAACAATCCCGTGCATAATAAAAAATCACAGCTATCTATCTTTTCAACTTTTTGATTTTCAAATGTTTTGAATAAATCAAAATCTCTCGGTGGACCTATATGAAAAAAGCTTTTGGAATTCATAGTTTTAAGTTGATCTAAAGCAGCTTGTCCAGAAGTATAAACTTGTTGAGCTTTTTTTTCATCTAATCCCATTTTTTTCAAATATTCAATTACAGTTAGATTTGGCCTTGGTGCATTTGTAAGTAATACATATTTTTTTTTAATTTTTTCTAACTTTTCAAGAACTTCAACTGAATTTTGAAATAGATTAAGGCCATTATGTAAAACTCCCCAGATATCTATAAAGAACATATCGTAATCGTCGACGATTGATCTAAGTCCTTTTTCATCTAAATTTGAAGTCATTTTTTATGATATAACTCAAAAATATGCATATTTCTTGGTTTTTTTTAGAATATATATTTTATCCTTTATCTTGAAAAATTATCTTTTGGTCTTTATATGAACTCCATATTTAAAGGAGTTTTTATGAAGTTTAAACCGTTACATGACAGAGTTTTGATAGAAGTTTTAGATAGCAGTGAAAAAACTGCAGGTGGGATTATAATACCAGATACAGCACAAGAAAAACCTCAAGAAGGAAAAGTTGTTGCAGTTGGTGGTGGAGCCAAGACTGAAGATGGAAAAATCATTCCAATGGATGTAAAAGTTGGTGACAAAGTTTTATTTGGCAAATGGTCAGGCACTGAGGTTAAAATTGGCGGGAAAGAATACAGTATTATGAAAGAGTCTGACATAATGGGAATATCAACAGGAAAATAATTTTTAATAAAGGAGTAAAAAATGGCAAAAATAGTAAAATTTGACTCAGATGCAAGAACAGCGATGCTTAAGGGTGTTGATATACTTGCAAACACTGTGAAAGTTACATTGGGTCCAAAAGGTAGAAATGTTGTTATAGATAAATCTTATGGTGCACCTAGAACTACCAAAGATGGAGTGTCGGTAGCTAAAGAAATAGAGCTTGAGGATAAATTTGAAAACATGGGTGCTCAAATGGTAAAAGAAGTAGCCAGTAAAACTAATGATGAAGCTGGAGATGGAACAACCACAGCTACAATCTTAGCTCAAGCAATTGTAAAAGAAGGTTGTAAGTACGTTACAGCTGGGATGAATCCAATGGATGTTAAGAGAGGAATAGACTCAGCCGTTGACCATGTAAAACAAAAACTAATTTCGTCAGCCAAAAAAGTAAAAGATAGTGATGAAATTGCTCAAGTTGGTACAATTTCAGCTAATGGTGATAAAGAAATTGGTAATATGATTTCTAAAGCAATGCAAAAAGTTGGAAATGAAGGTGTTATAACTGTTGAAGAAGCAAAAGGTATTGAGACTGAACTTGATGTTGTGGAAGGAATGCAGTTTGATAGAGGTTACCTGTCTCCATACTTTATTACTAACGGGGACAAAATGACAACTGAATTAGAAAACCCACTAATATTATTACATGAAAAGAAATTAACTAATCTTCAGCCGATGGTTCCACTTTTAGAGGCAGTTGTTCAAGCAGGTAGGCCTCTTATGATAATCTCTGAAGATGTTGAAGGTGAAGCTTTGGCTACACTTGTTGTGAATAAATTAAGAGGTGGTCTTAAAGTTGTTGCAGTCAAAGCACCAGGTTTTGGCGATAGAAGAAAAGCAATGCTTGAAGACATTGCAATTTTAACTGGTGGTCAAGTAATATCAGAAGATTTAGGTATCAAACTTGAAAACGTTAAACTAAATGACTTAGGTTCAGCTAAAAGAGTAAAAGTTGACAAAGAAAACAGCACAATAGTAAGTGGATCAGGAAAAAAATCTGACATCGAAGCTAGATGCGCTCAAATCAAACAACAAGTTGAAGAAACTACTTCTGATTACGATAAAGAAAAACTACAGGAAAGATTAGCGAAACTTGCTGGTGGAGTAGCAGTTATAAAAGTAGGTGGTGCAACTGAGGTTGAAGTAAAAGAGAGAAAAGATAGAGTAGAAGATGCACTTAATGCAACAAGAGCCGCTGTTGAAGAAGGAATAGTTGTTGGTGGTGGTTGTGCGTTACTTTATGCTTCACAAGATCTTGATAAAGTTAAAGTAAAAGGTGACGATCAAAAAGCTGGTGTAGAGATTGTTAAAAGTGCACTTCAAGCTCCGATCAGACAAATAACTAAAAATGCGGGTGTTGATGGATCTGTTGTTGTTGGAAAATTGTTAGAAACTAACAAAAGCTCAAACGGTTATGATGCACAGTCAGAACAGTATGTTGATATGTTTAAAGAAGGAATCATTGACCCTGTCAAAGTTGTAAGAACTGCTCTTCAAGATGCAGCTTCAATCTCAGGTTTGTTAGTCACAACTGAAGCAATGGTTGCTGACAAACCAGAGGAAAAAGATTCAACACCAGGAATGCCGGCTGGAGGTATGGGCGGTATGGGTGGTATGGGTGGAATGGGAATGTAAAATTCCACTAAATATAATTAAAAAAAAACCCTCGAAAGAGGGTTTTTTTTTATCTAAATTTTCAAATTTAATTAATTCATGGTGGATGAAAAGTTAATCTAACAAATTTATGTAGCCTGATTCTGATAAACCACATATACAGATTATAACAATTGGTTAGGTTGTATTAAATGTTTTATTTTCTTTTTTTCTTTTTAGATAAGCCTAATTTATCACTATGCCTTAGTCTTAATACTACTATGGCGAGAGCGATTAAAACTATTGCAATGGACTCATAAAGAAGTTGAGATGCATCCATCTGTTTACCTTGCAAAATAATAAATCTACTTAATGCAGTAATTGCAATCAACAAAGGCAAAGAAATACTTATTGATTGTTCTTCCCAAAATACTCTTACCATTGCCATAACCTCTAGGTATAGAAACATTAATAACAAATCAGCTAATGTAACAGTTTGATTTAAAAACATCGTTCTTATTTCAAGCACCACTGCAATGATTGTGCTAAGTAAAATTATTCCTAATAAAAGAAGCTGCAAGTTTTTGACAAGATTTTTCATTGATTTAAATATAGCTGATTCTATTCTTAAAATATATATTTAATCCCCTGATTTTTTTTGGGTAAACGGTAACCATTTTTCTATTGCGGACTTATCTGGTCCTTCATAAGGGATTTTATACGAATTCGTATTTGTTAGGACCTCAATCCCCTTTGAAAAAACAAATATAAAAACTATCACGAAAACTATTGCCATTATTTTAAAAGGGTTGAAATTTTTGGTCTCAAAAACGCTTGCTGACTTTTCCTCAGCTTTATGAAACTGTTTAAAAGTATGATATACAGCAAAAATAAGACCTAAATGAGCAAGAAATACTCCAGCCCAGCCAAAAATAAATGTTGTGTATGTAAAAATGTATAAACTAAATACTACTGACCAAATAAAACTCAAAACTAGCAAAATTTGAAGTCTTACAGTTTTAGGTAATGCTCTCAAATCATTTTTACTATCATCAAACAAAATATTTGCTGATTCG
>CACOXX010000028.1 GCA_902631265.1 uncultured Pelagibacteraceae bacterium
AAAAAAACAGTTTCAAGATGGGGTATATTTAGATTAAGCAAAAAGCTAGATAGGAACAATTACTTAATCAAAGATGTTGTTGAAAAACCATCTATTGCAAGCGCTCCATCAAACAAAGCGGTAATTGGAAGGTATATTTTACCTAAGAAAATATTTTCTAAACTATCAAACCAAAAACCAGGAAAAGGTGGCGAAATTCACATTACGGATGCTATTCAATCTTTGATTTATGATAACAATAAGTTTATTGCTCATAATTTTTCAGGCAAATACTTAGATTGTGGAAGTATGAATGGTTATATTAAATCTACTTTGGAGATAGCTAAATCATGAAATTATGTATGATAGGAACTGGCTACGTAGGATTGGTTAGTGGCGTATGTTTCGCAGATTTAGGTAATGAGGTGATTTGTGTAGATAAAGATTTAAATAAAATTAATTCCCTTAAAAAAGGAAAAGTTCCAATTTATGAACCTGGACTTTCAGAATTAGTAATTAAAAATTATAGAAATAAGAGATTAAATTTTTCAACAGATTTAAAAAAATCTGTCAAAGAGTCGGACATAATTTTTATTTGCGTTGGAACACCTACAAAAAAAGGAGGAAGCTCAGCAGATTTAAGTCAAATCTACAATGTAACTAAAGAAATAAGCACCTCAATTAATAGTTTTAAAATCATTATAACGAAATCAACAGTTCCTGTAACTACAGGTGATGAGATTGAAAAAATTTTATCTAGAAAAAATAGTAAAAAAAAATTTTCAGTAGTCTCTAATCCAGAATTTTTGAGAGAAGGCGAGGCGATAAGAGATTTTTCTTATCCTGATAGAGTGGTAATTGGTACGAATGATAAAAAAGCTGGTAAAATTATGAAAAATCTTTATACCCCACTTATTTCTAAAGGTGCTTCATATTTACAAACATCTAGAAGAGCAGCAGAATTAATCAAATACGCCTCTAACGCTTTCTTAGCGACTAAAATTACTTTTATTAATGAAATAGCAAATTTATGCGAAAAAACCGGGATTAATGTGGAAGATATATCTATAGGAATGGGTTTAGACAAAAGAATAGGTAGCAGATTTCTCAGAGCAGGTCCTGCTTATGGTGGATCTTGTTTTCCAAAAGATACAAAAGCAATCATTTCAACTGCTGACAAATTTAAAACCAACTTATCAGTAGTAAAATCCGTAATTAAATCAAATGAAAATAGATCTAAAATTTTATTAGATAGAATTTATCGAATTTTAAATAAAAAAATAAAGAATAAAAAGATAACTTTTTTAGGTGTAACATTTAAAGCAAACACTGATGATATGAGAGACTCTTCAAGCCTTAAAATGATACCATGGTTATCAAAAAAAGGGGCAATAATAAATTATTTTGATCCAACAGGTTATAAAAATGAATTTTCAAAACTTAAAAATGTTATTAATAAAACATCAATTAAAGATGCTGTCCAAAGTTCAGATCTTGTTATTCTACACACAGAATGGAATGACTTTAAATCAATAAATTTCAAAAACTTAACAAAAGGTAAAAAGTTTGTAATTTTTGATATGAGAAATTTGTATTCCTCTTCAAAAATTAAGCAACAAGGTTTCAAATACTATAGTGTTGGAAAATAAAATTTATTTCAACTCAAATATTGCGTCTACCTCTACCGAAACACCTAATGGTAAACTATTTGTACTTACAGCAGCTCTAGTATGCATTCCTGCGTCTCCAAAAACTGAAGCTATTAGATCTGATGCACCATTTAATACTTTAGGTTGATCTATAAATCCATCTGTTGAATTAACAAATCCTGTTAATTTAACGCACGATTTAACTTTTGATAAATCATTATCACAAGCTTTTTTTACTTGCGCAATAATACTTAACGCACATCTTTTGGCAGCATTATAACCAGCTTCTGTATCTAAATCTTTACCAATTTTACCTTTTATTAACTGACCAGTTTCATCAATTGAAATTTGTCCAGAAACAAATAACATTTTTCCTGATACTTTTGTTGCAACATAATTTCCAACAGGTGCTTTTGCCTCAGGAAGATTTAATTTTAATTCTTTTATTTTTTCTTCGTAACTCATTTTGATTTCCTTTTTTTTGATTTTTTAGTTTTATCGTATTCTTTTCGTTTCTCAATCAATATCAAAGCTTCTTCCATTGTCAATTCTGTTGGATCCTTTTCTTCAGGAATAGTTGCATTGAGAGACTTATACTTTATGTAAGGCCCATATTGACCCTTCATAACTCTTACAGGTTTTTTATCTTCAGGATGTTCACCTAAATCTTTAATCATTGATGAAGACATTCTTCCGGGTTTTGCTTCAGATATTAAAGTTATAGCTCTGTTTAAACCAATTGAAAATAATTCATCTACACTTTCAATTCTTGCGGATTTATTTTCACACTTTAAGTATGGTCCAAATCTACCAACATTTACTGTAATTTCTTTTCCAATATCTGGATGAGTGCCTAAAATTCTAGGTAGAGAACATAGATATTTTGCTTTTTCTAAATCTATATTTTCTATATCTAACCCTTTAGGAATCGATACATTTTTTAAATTATTTTCCTCTTTTTTTGTTTTTCTTTTTTTTGTTTTTACTATTTCATCCTCTAATAATTCGTATTGTAAATAAGGACCAAATCTTCCATTTTTTAAAAAAATTTCTTTGTCATTATCGTTTTTACCAATTAATTTAGGTTCTGCTAAATTTATTTGTTGAGATGCTTTAATCTTTGAAAGTGGCCTTGTAAACTTACATTCTGGATAGTTAGAACACCCAATAAACGCACCTCCTCTAAAGCTGTTTTTCAAACTTAATGTACCATTAGCGCATAACTTGCAAGATCTGTCGATTTTACCATCATCATTTGTATAAAATATTAAATTACCTAAGCTTTCATTAAGCATATCCAGAACTTCTCTAGTTCTTATCTCTTTCACAGATGAGACATTTTTATTAAAATCTTTCCAGAATTGATCTAGTACACTTAGCCAATTTTCTTTTCCTGAAGTTATGTCATCTAATTGATCTTCTAATTTTGCAGTAAAGTCATAATCAACATATTTTGCAAAAAGTTTTTCAAGAAATGCAGATAAAAGTTTTCCTCTATCAGTTGGAAAAAATCTTTTATTAACAACGTCTGCATAACCTCGATTAGAAATTACCGAAATAATACTTGCGTATGTAGAAGGTCGACCAATACCTAATTCCTCTAATTTTTTAACTAAACTAGCTTCAGAATATCTTGGGGGTGGTTGAGTAAAGTGTTGTTCATCTATAAAATCAGATATATTCACTTCTCCTTTTTCTACTTTGGGTAAAATATTTTCATCGTTGTTGTCATCATCTAAATTAATTACTTTCATAAAACCATCAAACACTATCGTTGAACCCGATGACTTAAAGATATGATCATTGTTATTTGACTCAATAACAATTGTTTTTCTATCAAATTTTGCTGGTGTCATTTGTGAAGATAGAGCTCTTGACCAAATCAAGTTATATAATTTATTTTGATCTGAGCTTAAATATTTTTTCATTTTTTCAGGTGTATTACTTATTTCTGTTGGTCTTATAGCCTCATGAGCCTCTTGCGCATTTTTTGCCTTTTTACCCGAGTAATTAATTGGTTGATCAGGTAAATATTCATTACCAAAGTTATCACTTATAAAGTTTCTAAAAACTGGCAAAGCTTCTTTAGATATATTGGTACCATCTGTTCGCATGTAAGTGATTAATCCTTTAGTTTCACCTTCAATTTCAATGCCC
>CACOXX010000029.1 GCA_902631265.1 uncultured Pelagibacteraceae bacterium
AGAAAAAAATTATATATTTTTTCATAGTTTTTCTGAAAATTTTTCAATGTTTAATAAATTTTCGTATTTCAAAAATACATTCATATTATTTTCATATGCACCAATCTTTTTAATTGCTCTTAATTTTGCAGATCTAGAAGGTGGATTTAATTTCAATTCTTGAGCATTAGGTGTGACAGGTTTTTTAGTTATGAGGCTGAATGATTTTTTTGTAGTTTTTTTTTCTGGTAAATATCTAGAAACTTTGTCTTGTTTTGAAAGATAATTAAAAAAAAATTTACAAATCTTGTCCTCTAACGAATGAAACGATACTGTTAATATAATTCCATTTTGACTGACAATACTTGCGGATGCTTCTAAACTTTTTGTAAGTTCACTTATTTCTTTGTTTACAAAAATCCTTAAAGCTTGGAAAACTTTTGTTGCTGGATTAGTTTTTGTAAAATGCTTTTTTTTTGCTCTTTTTACTATATTGACCAAATCCTGAGTATTTAAATTTTTTTTTTGCCGCTCAAGTACAATTTTTTTGGATATAATTTTTGAATTTTTTTCTTCACCGAAATACTTAAAGGTTTGCTCTAATTCTTTTTGATCTAACTTGTTTATTACATCTTTAGCAGAAAAATCATTTAGCCCCATCTTCATATTTAGCTCGCCTTTGCTATCAAATGATAAGCCTGTTGAGAGATCTTTGATTTGATTTATAGAATAACCTAAATCAAAAATTATACCATTAACTTCATCATTAATTTTCAAGTCTTTTATTTGGCTAAACTTTATATTGTGAAAGGAAAATCTGTCTTCAAACTTTTTTTTTAAATCTGATGCAATTTGTTGGGAGTTTTTATCTCTATCAATAGCTATTACTTTAGTGTTTGGATATTCTAATATTTTTTTTGAGTAACCACCTTGACCAAATGTACAATCTATAAAAGTGCCACCATTTTGAGGGGTTATAATATTTATTACTTCATTTAGAAGAACCGGATAATGCAAGTTTTTTTCCGGTAAAATAGTGGCACTCATTTATTTTTTCGAAGACCATTAATTTTTTTGTCTTCTTAAAAATGCTGGTATTTCTAGTTCATCTTCTTCATCTGTATCACTCTCCTCATTTATATTTGTTTCGTGATCAGGGTTTATATTTTGACTCTCGTCAAATAATTGAGGATCCTGTGCATCTAAATTAAAGTTTTCAAGTCCATTAGATTCGTCGTCTGTGGTATCTGCAGCATTTTCGCTAAGTATCAGTTTTTCCTCAAGAGAACTTTCATCATTATTACCTTCACTTGTTATAGGATTTTCAACTGCCATTTTTTCGTCTACCATAGATGAGATCAAATCATTTTCTGAAACTTTGATATCGTTAGTTTCTATTTTTAATGCATTGGCACCGCTTGTGGATAATCCTTTATTCATTTCATAAGAGTAATTTGGTCTCAAATTTGAAAAATCTGAATAGCCTGGATTACGGTTTTGTATTCTGTGCACCATATTAATAACTGATTTTGACTCAGGTTGTTGTCCATCTAACGAAGTTGCAACAATAGATACTCTAAATTTTTCCTCTAATGATGGATCAATTATACAGCCCTTAATAAATTCAACTTCTGCATCAACCTCAGAAGTAATTTTTTTAACAACCTCATCAACTTCAAAAAGTGTAGGTTTTTTTGCCGTTATATTGATAAGTAAACCTTTTGCACTTTTCAAAGAATAGTCATCGATTAGAGGATTGGTCATTGCTTGCTCTGCGGCTTTTAAAGCTCTGCCCTCACCCTCTGCTTCTCCTGTGCCCATCATTGCCTTACCCATTGAGCTCATGATAGTTTCAACATCAGCATAATCTAGATTTACTAGACCGGGACGTACCATTAAATCTGTAACACTTTGAACACCTTGTAAAAGAACATCATTTGAGAGTTCAAATGCTTCTTCAAAACCTGTGTGCTCATTTGCAATTTTAAATAAGTTTTGATTGGGAACTACTATAATAGTATCTACATGTTTTCTTAATTCCTCAAGACCTTGTTGAGCTCTTCTCATTTTAGATGACCCCTCATATAAGAAAGGCAAAGTTACAACGCCTACTGTTAGGATATTAAGTTCCTTTGCAGCTCGTGCAATTACATGAGCAGAACCAGTTCCTGTTCCACCACCCATTCCTGCAGTTATGAAAACCATGTTTGCTCCTTGCAAACAATTTACTATTTCATTTAATGACTCGTCTGCAGCAGCTTGACCAATATCAATTTTTGCTCCAGCTCCAAGACCCTTTGTTAAATTTAAACCAATTTGTATTTTTGCTTTTGCTTTGCTATGGATTAAATCTTGTGCATCAGTATTAACCGCCACAAATTCAACTCCTTGAAGTCCACTCTCAATCATTTTGTTAATTGCATTTCCTCCAGCACCGCCTACACCTAAAACCAGTATTCTAGGTTTGAGCTCTTTAATCTCTGGTGTTTTAAAATTAATTGTCATTATTCATTCCCCCCTTTTTATTAGTTTATCTTTTTTTCCCATTTAAGACTTGATCTATTTAAATTTGATTTTTTGATAGCTTTTGTCCTAAATTTTTCAAATGATGTTGGTTCCCAAATTTGAAAAGTCTTGCCTAAACCAACAAATAAAATTCTTGTTTTAATTTTCGAATGTTGAAGAAGTTTTTTTGTTAAAGATATTCTGCCCTCTGTATCAAAAATTAAATTCACACTTTCAGATAAAATTGAGGTAGCAAAATAATCCTTTTTTTCTTCAAATGGGTTTAAGTTATCAATTGCGTCTGAAATTTTTTCAATTCTATCTTGAGGCCAAGCTTCTAAGCATTGTTGATTAAATGAAGGAAAACAAACTATACTATTAAATCCCAAACTGGACAAATGTGATCTAAATTGTGCAGGCACAGATACCCTTCCTTTTTTGTCTATATTGTTTTCGTACGTCGATAAAAACATAATCCATAATTAACCCATTTGGGTATTTATGGGAATATATGGGTTTTTAATGCAACCGTCAATACTTATAATTTTAGCGCAATATTGAGAAGGAACATTTGAGAAACAAAATTTTTAGTGATTTGCTAGATAAGCTATAAGCCGGGTTCTGTCATTTAAACTTATCATTTATCTAGGCCTTAAGTCGCCTTAAGGCTCAAGCAACTAACCCTGATGACTAGCCAAAGACTGCTTTTAGTTTTCACAATGTCATCTCTACTCAGTTTTGCTCTCAGTGGGGTTTTCCATGCGTTGTCTGTTACCAAACAACCGGTGTGCTCTTACCACACCTTTTCACCCTTGCCTTGATGAGGCGGTTTATTTTCTGTGGCACTATCCCTGGGGTTTCCCCCGCCAGTCGTTAACTGGCACTGTGTCTTTGTAGAGCCCGGACTTTCCTCTTTAAAAATTAAAGCGATAAGTCACTTATCTAGCACTTCGTTTTTTACAGTAATTTAGTGATTATACAATCTTAATTTAATCCGCGTTTTATGAGGTTTTTTGCTAATTCTAAAGACTCATAGTCAATTTTTCCATCAATTATTCTTGACCTAAATCTTCTTTGAAAAGCTCTTATAACGGCCTCCGAGTATTTACCCTTATTGTTGGTGAGGCAGTAG
>CACOXX010000030.1 GCA_902631265.1 uncultured Pelagibacteraceae bacterium
GGAAAAATCGAAATAGATGGAGTAGTCCAACCAAATGGAGATCGGGTTATGAGTTTTTTTAAGGATGAACCAGTTTCCGGTGCTTTCATCTTTGGTTTTATATTTCTTTTAATAGGTTTTGTTCTTTCGAACTTTAAAAAAGACATTTTTTCAATATTTTTAAGCTTTTTGATACTAACAATTTTTTTAGTTGGAATTTTAATCACAGGTGAAAGATCTAATACAATAAAGGTTTTTGTTGGTTGTTTTATCTTTTTATTTTTCATTGACTTTATAAAATTAAGGACAAAAATTATAATTATTTTTTTATTTTTAGGAATATTTTCAATAATTATTTCATCTTCGGATTACATCAAAATGAGATATGTAGGTCAGGTATATAATCAAATTGTTGATAAAGAAGCTAGGTCAAAACTTTCTGATAATTTATATATTCAGCTCTACAAGTCGGGATACACAGTATTTAAGAACAACCCTTTATTTGGTGTTGGGAATAAAAATTACAGAGTTGAAACTTGTGATAATGAAAAAAAAAATATAAATAAAAATTACTATTGCACAACTCACCCGCACCAGATTTATTTTGAATTATTATCCGAACATGGCATCATTGGGTTTTTAATTATTTTATCAATCATTTTTTTTCTTACATTTCGATTGTTAAAAAAAATATTATTATCAAAAAATTATATACAAGTTGGTGCATTCATTTATATATTGTCAAATTTTATTCCAATCTTACCAAGTGGCTCATTTTTGAGTGATTTTAATTTAACTTTATTTATGCTCAATTTTTCCATAATGTATGCAATAAATAAAGAAACAAATGTTTTTAATAAAAATATATAGTAGGGGCCGTTAGCTCAATAGTAGAGTACTGCATTGACATTGCAGGGGTAGTTGGAGCGTAACCAACACGGCCCACCAATCTAAAAGCACTTGATTGATATTTTTAAAAGAAGTAAAAGACTAAAACTAATGGGCCTGTAGCTCAGTTGGTTAGAGCAGTACACTCATAATGTATTGGTCCCAGGTTCGAGTCCTGGCGGGCCCACCAACTAAAGCAAAATCTTTTTTATAAGCTTTCTAAAGATCATTGAGATCAAATATAATAGAATTTTTAAACTCATTTTACTTTTACCTTTCATTCTCGTATCAAAATTAATATTCACATCCATGACTTTAATTTTTTGATTTTTAATATAAAGTAAATCTAGTAAGATTTTATATCCTTTTTTAATCATCTCTTTTTGTGATTTTTTAAATACATTTTTTTTGAACATAAAAAAACCACTCATCGGATCAGAAGTCTTATTACCTAGCAATAAATTAACGATCAAAATAAGTATCCTAGATGCGAATAGTCTAATCATACCAAGATTATGTTTTTTAACTTTAAATAAGTCTCTGGTACCAACTACAATATCTGGATTATACTTAAAAAATATTTTTAAAAATTTTTTTATATCACTAGGTTTGTGTTGTAAGTCACCATCCATAACAATTATATTTTCATATTTTGCTTTCATAAAGCCTAATATGCATGACTTAGACAAATCTCTCTCTGATCTTCTAATCAAATGACGAAAGTTTTTTCCCTTAAATTTCTTTAAAATTTCGGTTGTTTCATCATTAGAATTATCGTCTACTATTATAAGTTCAAATTTTTTTTTTCTTAATTGTTTGTATATTTTTGGTACGAGAAATTTTAAATTTTTACCTTCATTGTAAACTGGAATAACAATCGTAAACTTATCCATTCAAACAAAAAATTAGAGATTAGTTTTCCAAGAATTTATTAAGATTTTTGAATAAAACTTCAATATTACCATCATTGTTTGCTAGTATAGAATTAAACTCCTCTTTTTGTGTTCTTGCCAGACTTAATCCTTCAATAACCAAATCTCTGATTAAAGGATTTTCAGGATCTTTTGTATAAACTCTCCAATCTATTTTGACCTCTGGTCTTTCCGAAGTTCCTATTAATTTTGAAAAAACAATTGTGTATTTCTCATTTTTGATCTCTTCAGATAAGACTGCTATTTTGGCATCAGTATATCCTACTAAACGACTTGAAAAACTTTTTAAAAAGTAGTTTTCAAAAAGTTCTTTATATTGTTCTTTTTGACTATCATTAAGGGTTTTTCTGTATTTGCCCAAAGTATATAAACCTACACCATCTATATCAACGGATTTTTTTCCGATTTCTTTTAATCTTACAATTTTTTCATCTTCAGAGAGTTTACCTGACAAAATATTAGATGCTTCAGCCGACAATGAGATAATAAATTCTGAAGCACTTTTTGACCAAGAGTTACTAATCAAAAAAAATAGAATTAATATTGAAACAACAATGTTTTTCAAAATCCTCATAACTTAAAATTTTATTGATTTTCTAGTGTATCCCAATCACCATCATCCATGGCTTCAGTTTTGTCGCTCGAATTATTAATTTTTTTCTTTCTATCTTGAAGATACAAACTTCTTACTGTTGCATATAAATCAACTGAACTTTTTTCCATGGCATCAAATGCCTCTAAATTTTTAGCTCTGAAATCTACGCCTGAGGCAACTCTAGAAACCCAATAATCTGATTCCTTAAATTCCCTAACATACTCCTCATCGTCTCGCACAGTAATATTATGCCATACATCTCCACCATTCATTGCTACCAATGATCCAATAGTATCTCTTACTGTAGTTGGACCTAATACTGGCAAAACTAAATAACAACCTTCCCCGACTCCCATCACTCCAAGTGTTTGTCCAAAATCTTCTTTTTCCCTTTTTTCAAATCCAAATGAATTAGCTGGATCAAAAATGCCCGCTATACCAAGCGTGGTATTGATTAAAAGTCTAGCACTATTATTTGCGGCAGATCCAAAATCTCCTTGTAATATGTTATTCGGGATTGTAATTAAATTTGATAAATTATTTAAAGCATTACCAGTTCCAGTTCTTATTGGAGAAGGCAGCTTTCTATACCCTTTCGATATAGGTTTAAAAATTATTTTATCTAAACCCATGTTTAAGGCAAACGTAGCTCTATTTAGCTTTTCAAAACAATCTTTAACTTCACCCTCTTCACTATATACTTTTTTTACAACCATAAATTGTATTAAGAGGAGTGCAAGTAACGTTGTTATTATTCTGTTCATTTAAAATCTGTATATTATATCTTAGTGCAAAGTAAATCAGAAATTTGTCAAAAAAACCAAGGAAATTGGCATAAATGAAAAATATTAAACATAATTATTCTATAAACTTTGATAGATTTAAAAGATCATCGAAGAAAATCGTTTACGTTGTTTTTCATTATACTGGAATGGTATCTGAAAAAAAAGCAATTGATAGATTAGCTGATAAAAGTTCAAAGGTGAGCTGCCACTATTTTATAAAAAAAGATGGTACAATTATTAATATGGTCCCCGACAAGTTTATTGCTTGGCACGCGGGTTTGTCATGTTGGAAGAGTCATAAAAATTTAAATAACAGATCAATCGGTATTGAGATCCAAAATTCTGGACACAAGAACAAATACGAGAGATTTTCAACA
>CACOXX010000031.1 GCA_902631265.1 uncultured Pelagibacteraceae bacterium
CGGACGTGGGGGCAGTACCCACCACCTCCACCATTTACAACTTACGGGGGTGAACTAGGATCGACGGATGTCTAAAGGCTATTTTTTCGTTCGGAATTGTTCCACCGTAACGGGCTATTTATAATTGCAAATGATAAATTTGCTCTTGCTGCTTAATTAATTTTTTAATTAAGTAACGGGGTTTTGGGGCACCTGGCAACAGAACGCCCCTTTACGATTTATGAATTAATAAATAGAAATTCTTGATATTTATATTTTATTTTATTAAAATTTATAATGAAAAAAATAGTTTTAATATTAACAGGTATCATTTTAACTTCTTGTGCAACTATAGTAAATGATGCGAATGTTCCGGTATCATTGTCATTCTCTGATGGTAGTTCAGGTAATTGTCAACTTACAAATAAAAGAGTTTCTTTAAGTGTAAGTATACCATCGACGACCATGGTTAGAAGATCAGATGATGCTCTAAGATTTAACTGTAAAACAGATTCTGGAAAAAAAGGATTTGGAAGTATACCAAGTGAAATAGAGTCAGGTAAACTTGCAGGTAGTGTTGTATTTTTTGATTTGGGTATTACTGACTCAATCACTGATAAACACAGAACTTATCCTTCAAGTTTTGTGATACCAGTAAATTAAATTAGATAATAAGTTGTCTGGAATTCAAAGGTTGTTTGCTATATAACAGCCCTGGGGAAAGGAGTCTTTATGAGTGGACTAGAAATTTTAGCCGTATTGGCGATTGTATACGTTTTGATTAATTAATTTAATTATTAAGGGGTTAGGGGCACCTAGCAACAGAACGCCCCTTTCCAAATGTTCCACTATTTCCTTTAAATTTTCAAATGGCATTTATTGAAAAAATATTTAATCCTTTAAGTACTTTTCATCATAAAAGAATTTATAAATATTTATGTGAGCTAGATATTGAAAAAATTATAGATATTGGAGCTCATAAAGGTGAATTTCTTGAAAAGATGCTGAAAATAGAGAAGGTAAATACTTTTTATGCTTTTGAACCTCAAAAGAATATCTTCAATGAACTAAGCGAAAAATTCTCCAATAATAAAAAAGTGACATTATTTAATTATGCCATGGATGAAGAGATTGCAAAAAAAAAATTAAAAATTAATAGGCTCAGTATGACATCATCTTTAGCAGAAATTAACGAAAAGTCGTTATATCTTAAATTTAAAAACTTTTTAACGCGTGCAAAATCTAATTTCGAGGATGAATACGAGGTTCAAACGAATACAGTAGATAAAATTTTTGAAGGTATAAATTTAAAAAAAACTTTATTGAAAATAGATGTAGAGGGTTTTGAGATAAATGTTCTCAAAGGATCTCAAACTAAGTTAAAGGAAATTCCATTTATTCTGCTAGAAAATCAATTTGGTAATCATTATAAAAATTATAATTTTAATGAGATTATTAAACTGCTCTCAAATCAAAATTTCAAAATTTGCAAAAAATTTATTTTTCCAACAATGCATTATCAGGATGTGTTATTTAAAAAAATTTAGTTTATTTCAAAAATTGATTTAAATTTGGTTTGAAATAATTAGGTCCTTTCATAACTTTACCATTTTCATTATATATGGGTTTACCATCCTCACTTAATTTACTCATATTAGAATTTTGAACCTCTTCAAAACATTTATCTAAATTAACGCCAAACGCATGTCCTGCCCCATACGTAACGTAAAGAATATCAGTCAATGCATCTATTGTTTCTTTAAGATCTTTTTTATTAATTGCGTCTTTTAATTCGTTGAGCTCCTCCTCAATAAGATCAATTCTTAATTTTTTAATCTTATCAGGTGGAAAACTAGCCTTTGTTTTAACCTCTTGTCCAAACGTTTTCATAAATAAACCTACTTTTTCAAAATTTGTCATAAAGCTCCTATATGATTCTTGGTACTTTTAATGTATAATAAATTTCTACTTATCCAAATGAAATTTAGAAAAGAAATCGATAGTATGGGCAAAATAAATGTTCCCGATGATAAATATTGGGGGGCATCAACAGAAAGATCTAAAAAATATTTTGATATAGGAAAAATTTTAGTTAGCAAAACGTTAATAAATGCAATAACTATAATAAAACTTGCTGCAGCTAAAGTACATAAAAAGGATAAACAAATTGATGCAAAAATTTGTGATTCGATTGTAAAAGCATCTAAGGAAATAATTTCTGGTAAGCTCGATGATAATTTTCCGTTAAAAGTATGGCAGACTGGATCTGGAACACAAACAAATATGAATGTTAATGAAGTAATTGCTAATAGAGCTATTCAGATTTTAGGTGGGGAAAGGGGGTCTAAGAAACCAGTTCACCCTAATGATCATGTTAATAAGTCTCAGTCTACAAATGATGTTTTTCCAACTGCAATGCATATCGCAGTAGCAATTGAGACCAAAAAGAAATTATTACCATCTTTGAAATATCTAGCTAAGGAATTGAAAATAAAAATAAGAAAATTTAAAAATGTTGTGAAAGTTGGTAGGACGCATCTTCAGGATGCAACTCCACTTACCTTGGGTCAGGAATTTTCTGGATATCATTCTCAGTTAAATGACTGCATTTTAAGAATTGAATCATCTTTAAAGGAGATTTTCTATCTTGCTCAAGGTGGGACAGCTGTTGGAACAGGAATTAATTCAAAAAAAAATTTTGATGTGAAGATTTGTAGAGAAATCAGTAAATTAACGAAAATAAAATTTTACCCAGCCAAAAATAAGTTTGCAGCTCTTGCGGCTCATGACTCAATCGTAAATTTTTCAGGCACTTTAAATACAACGGCAGTTTGCTTAATGAAAATTGCGAATGATATTCGTTTTTTAGGTTCAGGTCCTAGGGCAGGTTATGGAGAATTAATACTTCCTGCAAATGAGCCAGGCTCGTCAATAATGCCTGGAAAAGTAAATCCAACGCAGTGCGAGGCTGTCACGATGGTTTGTGTTAAAGTTATTGGTAATCACACGGGGATCACTCTTGCGGGTTCTCAAGGACAGTTTGAATTAAATGTTTTCAAACCCCTTATAGCTCACAATATCCTTCAATCTATAGATCTTTTGTCAGATAGTTCTAAAAATTTTTCAAAATTTTGTATTAAGGGAATTAAGGCCGATTTAAAAAAAATTAATGAAGATTTAAATAATTCATTAATGTTAGTCACTGCGTTAGCTCCTAAAATAGGTTATGACAATGCTGCTAAGATCGCAAAGTCTGCACTCAAAAATAAAACTACATTAAAGTCTGAAGCATTAAAAACTGGTCTTATTACCAGCAATGAGTTTGATAGGATTGTTGATCCAAAAAAAATGACTTATCCGGAGTAGCTTGATAAAATCTTGTTAATAAAACTTCTTAAACTTATCCAATTATTTACTGTAATAGAATTGTTATTAAAACTATAAATTAAATTATCAAGATTATCATTCACATCTTGTTTATCTTTATTAAGCGATATAAAAAATATTTTCGTGTCGAAATTTGTTAGATTATAAATCAATCCAAAATAAATTTTATCTAAAT
>CACOXX010000032.1 GCA_902631265.1 uncultured Pelagibacteraceae bacterium
GCTTTGGATTTTGGTGTTACAATTACACTGGTTTTTTTTGATCTCAACTTCCTACAAATGTCAATTTCCTCCCAAAAAAGGAAATACTTTTCATCAAATTTACCAATGTTTTCAAAGTGTTTAGCGCTTATTAATAACGCACAGCCTTTAGCAACATCAACGCATAACTCACCCTCAATTTTTGAATCTAACAATAATTCTCTTGATTTAATAGCATTTGATGAATCTACATTCTTTAAGTTTCTTTCTGGAAATGCTCCGTAAAAGTCTTTATCAGGAAGGGTAACAGGAGCTACTATTCCGCAGTCATTATATTGGTTTAAAGTGTTGAGCATATTTTCTATTGAACTATCATCAATGGAAAGGTCAGGATTTAGAACTAGAAAAAAATTTGTAGATATATTATCAAAAGCAAAATTTATTGCTCTACCATACCCAAGATTTTTATTTTTTGAGATAACTTGAACATTTTTAAAATTTTTAATTCGCTCAAGAATTTTTTCATTTTTTCCATTGTCGACAACTATTATCTTAAAATTTTTAAGTCTATCAAAAAAACTCTCAACTATTTCACTTGAGTTATAGAGAACAGTAATGATCGTAATTTCATTGTAAATTTTGCTCATCTCCGTGAAATAGCTTATATTTTTTTAAAAAAATTTGTTTTAATTTATTTTTCTATTTCAATTTATAATAGAAGAATTATGAAAAAACATACCAAATGTTGTTATCGTTTAATAAATCAATAATATTTTCAACTTGAGGTTTTTCTGTGGTTTCACGTGAAAATACTATAGGTTTATTAAATTAATGAATAAATTTTTACCTCTGATCTTTGTTTTATTGTGGTCTTCAGCATTTGTTACGACAAAACCTATCGTAGACAATAGCGATCCCTTTGCAGCTTTAGCTTTTAGATTTTTTATAGTTGCTTTAGGCTTTTTGATTTTTTGTGTTTATAAAAACCTATCACTTAAACTAAATAGTAGAGATTTTATTCAATCCTTTTCAAGCGGAGTTTTATTTCATGGAATTTATTTAGGAGGGGTTTTTTTTTCTATCTCAAAAGGTATTCCAACAGGCATAACTGCACTTATTGTAACGATGCAGCCAATTTTAACAAATGCTTTGGCTGGACCTTTTCTTAAAGAGCATGTTGGGTGGAAACAGTGGATTGGGGTTGCTCTTGGATTTATAGGATCTGCACTAGTATTAGGAGTAGATATTGGAGGGGCTCTTCCAACTATTGGAATTATAGCTTCATTCATTGCTTTAATATCCATTACATCTGCTACACTTTTTCAAAAAAAGTTTAGTGGCAATATTCCTTTACCTGTTAGCAATACTTACCAGGCTGCAGGAGGATGTTTCTTTCATTTAATAATAATCCTATTTTTTGTAGAGCCGTTTATTGAATTTAATCCAAGTTTTTTAATCGCGATGGGTCATCAAATTTTTTTAGTATCTTTTGGAGCGTTTACAATATTAATGTTTTTAATCAAAAATAATTCAGCTAGTAAAACTGTAACAGTATTTTTTTTGATACCAGCAACTTCCGCATTTATTGCGTGGGTTTTTCTAAATGAGCAATTATCAATAATTGATATATTTGGGTTTTTAGTTGCCTCATTAGGCGTATTTATAGCCACACGAAAATCCTAAACTATTCTTTTTACTGAGAAATAATTATTTCAACTAAAAATTGAAATATATTTTGCACATTTACATCGTGTTCAAAAAGGTCTTTAATTGGACTTATATAAATACGATGGCTAAGAAGAAAAAAAAAGCTGTTAATAAAAGAGGAAAGAAAACAAAAAAGTCGATTAAGAAAAGATCAAAAACTTTTAAAAAAGCGACTAGAAAACTTTCCAAAAAAGTAAACAGAAAAAAAATTCTTAAGCCAAAACTCAAAAAACGTAAAACAAATGGAGGAAAAATGAGTGCAGAGATGAAAGTGTCATCTGTTCTAGATACCTCTCATTTGAAGGTTAAATTTCCGTATAAAGCAAAATACGGAAACTACATTAATGGAAAATTTGTAGAGCCTAAATCTGGAAAGTATTTTGATAATACTTCTCCGATTTCAAATGAAGTTATCTGTTCAGTTGCGCGATCAAACGAGAAAGACGTGGATGCAGCATTAGATGCAGCTCACGCAGCTTTCCCAACTTGGGGGCAAACATCAATAACGGAAAGATCAAACATTCTATTAAAGATAGCAGATGTGATTGAGAAAAACTTAAACACATTGGCTGTTGCAGAATGTTTAGATAACGGGAAACCAATCAGAGAATGTATGGCAGCTGATTTACCGCTAGTAATAGATCATTGGAGATATTTTGCTGGAGTAATCAGAGCAGAAGAAGGCTCAGTTGCTGAAATCAGTAACGGAGAATATTCTTATCACATTCCTGAGCCACTTGGTGTAGTTGGTCAAATTATACCTTGGAACTTCCCACTGCTAATGGCAACTTGGAAACTTGCTCCAGCATTAGCTGCAGGAAACTGTGTAGTACTAAAACCCGCTGAGCAAACACCAGCATCGATCATGCTACTTATGGAACTAATTGGAGATTTATTACCTCCAGGAGTAGTTAACGTTGTAAGCGGTTATGGTTTAGAAGCTGGTAAACCACTAGCATCATCTAAAAGAATCAGAAAGATTGCTTTCACAGGTGAAACAACAACTGGTCGTTTAATTATGCAATACGCATCACAAAACTTAATACCGATCACGTTGGAGTTAGGTGGTAAATCCCCTAACATTTTCTTTGCAGACGTCATGGAAAAAAATGACGACTTCTTCGATAAATGTTTAGAAGGATTTGCAATGTTTACATTAAACCAAGGAGAAGTTTGTACTTGCCCAAGTAGAGTACTAGTTCAAGAGTCTATCTATGATAAATTCATGGAAAAAGCGATTGCTAGAACAAAAGCTGTTAAGCAAGACAATCCTTTAAAAATGGAAACAATGATTGGAGCTCAAGCTTCATTAGAACAAATGGAAAAAATTAAATCTTATCTTGATTTAGGTAAGAAAGAAGGTGCCAAAGTTCTATGTGGAGGAAATGTTGCAAAAATCAATAGTGG
>CACOXX010000033.1 GCA_902631265.1 uncultured Pelagibacteraceae bacterium
TTTGAAACTTTCTAATATTTTTATGTTATCATACATTTTTAATTTTTCTTTTATATTCTGAAAAAAAACATACTCGTTAGAATTTTGTTTATTGAGAATACCAACGTTAAACTTTTTATTTTTATCTTTTAATTTATAGATCTTTTTTAATTTGTTAAGCCAAGAAGGTATGTATCTTAAGCTTCCAAGGAATAAAATTTTATTTTTATCTATCTTCTTTTCAGATTTTCTTAAGTAATTAGGAGCAATATAATAATTACAATGTTTTAAAAATTTATTGTTTATTTTTGGCAATTTGATTGTATTTAATCCAGAGGGAATTTTAATAATTGAAATTTTGAGATTTTTGGCCGCATAACTAATTTGAGCAATTAAATCTTTGGAGAGACTTTCTTCAAAAGTAATGGATGATATTTTTTTTTTTATAAAAAGTTTTTTCAATAACTCAGTTGATGAAAAGTTTTTTCCGTAATATTTGTGCCAGATTTTACCCATTTTTTGTAATAATGTATTTGGCAAAAAAAATAATATTTTTATAAAAAACAAATGAAATTTAGAAAAATTATTTAAAGGTAAATTTATTTGTGAATGAATTCTTCTTTGAATATATTTAAATAAATCTAACGAAGCAAAGTCATTCAATGGATTAACAATTAAAAGACATATTTTCCTTTTTTTGCTTTTTGAAAGTGTTTCTACGATTGGAGCTAGTGTATCTAGGCTGATAAATGACTCCAAAACAAATAAATTCATTTATCTTAGGAGCCTTTAGTTAACCACTTCATGGCTTTACTAATATTCAAGCTATTTTTTTTTTCTACTTCTAAAAAAGATAATTCATCCTCAAGACTAAATACGCCAACTTTCCCCTCTAAAATTGATCCATATCTAATTTTGTTAGGTCTTAGGATTGTACAAATTCCTATTCTACTAATCAAAATGTTGTTATCCCTAATTTTTTTAGGAACAGTCCCATCTACTAATAATTTGTTATTCGAGAATATTGATCCTTTTTCTCTTTTAACAACAAATAAACTATCATAGTCGTTGTCTATTAATTTTTTTAGCATTTTGTCATGTATACCTTTTTTTCTAAAAGGAAAGTTTTCGGTCATCAGAACAACTAAGTCTGGTAAAATATTTTTTTTCTCTAATTTTTCTAGGCTATATTTGATTATACTTATAATATCTACATGTGGCTCAGATAATTGTTTGGGTCTCAGAAATGGAACCAATGCTCCATGCCTCTTTGAAATTTCTCCTGTTAGCTTATTATCTGTGGATACATAAATTTTCTTAATGTATTTTGAACTTTTCAAATATTGAATAGTTTTTTCAATTATCTCTTTATCATTTATTTTAAGTGACTTTCCTCTGAGTGGTATCATTCCAATTATATTTAATTTTTTTAAGTCATGAATATTTTTGGTATCACCATTTAAATTTAAGCCTTCTAATATTCTTACAACTTTTTCACATCTATCTTTATTCATGTCTTGATTAATACCGTGCCAATGAAATACTGATGCAGCTGGTTCATAGATAATATTATATTTTTTTTTAATAACTAAACTTGCCCATATTCTATCTTCTATATGTGGAGTTTTATTATCAAAAGAATATTTTCTCCAAATACTTTTTTTAAAAGCACTATTAGCATTATGAAAAAAAGTATCGTTTTTTTGGATTCTTTTATCATCTCCGAATGTATTGTATAAATCTCTCTTATCAAAAGATGAAGAGTATGGAAGCGGTTTCTGTTTTCCATAAACAGCTGCAACTTTCTTTCCTTTAAGATTTTTAATTAAATTAAATAACCATAAATTATTCTCAGGAATACAGTGTGCTGATAAACAGACAATATACTGTCCCAATGCTTTTTTTGTTCCTAAATTTATAGCTTTACCTGGTAGAAATTTTTTTATTTTAAAGATCCTAACAGGGTATTTTTTTGCTTTATCTAAAGTTCTGTCCTTAGAGTTATTATCGACAACTATAACCTCAAAAGAAATTTTTTTTTGTTCAAATATTTTACCAAGACAAATATCAATCCATTTTTCCTCATTTTTTGTTCTAACAATAATCGATGTAGTTATTTTTTTCACGTTTCAATTTTTTCATTTTGGATTAAATTTTTTAACTCTGGGATGGATAAAAAACTATTTTTATCTGAAGTATATGAAAAATTTTTTGGAACTTTTTTTTTATTTCTGTATTTACTATTTAAAAAATAGTTTGAGTCAGGTAGTATTGCATAGTATTTACCTAAATCAACTGTGGTTCTGGACTCATTTCTAGATATTAATTCCTCGTTGATTTTTTCACCAGGTCGTATACCTGTAAATTTAATCTTTGCTTCTTTTGAAAATGCTTTAGCCAAATCGAGAATTTTATAGGACTTAATTTTCGGAACAAAAATTTCACTCCCGTAGGAATTTTTCAAGCACCATAAAACCATATCGATGCTTTCACTTAAAGTTATATTAAATCTTGTCATAGATTTATGAGTAACTGTAAGAATTTTTTTGTTTTTTCTATTTTTAAAAACTTCGGCTACTGATCCTCTTGAACCAAATACATTACCATATCTCACAACTGAAAAAATATTTTTACCCGAATAATAGTTTGCAGAAACAAATAGCTTATCACTACATAACTTTGTTGCACCATATAAATTTATTGGAGATGAAGCTTTGTCAGTCGATAGCGCAATAACTTTTTTAATGCTATTTTGTATTGAACACTCAATAATATTTTGTGCACCGACAACATTGGTTTTAATGTATTCTGTAGGATTATATTCAGCACTGTCAACTTGCTTAAGAGCTGCTGCATGAATTATGATATCCACATCTCTTAGGGCGATATTTAATCTATCTTTATCTCTAATATCGCCTAAAAAAAATCTCAATTTTTTAAAATTTTTATTATTAGAAAATCTTTTTTTGAGAATATGTTGTTTGTATTCATCTCTACTAAAAATAATTATTTTTCTAAAATTATTTTTTTTTGATAAAATTTTATCTAAAAACTTTGTTCCGAAAGATCCAGTTCCACCCGTGATTAATATATTCATAA
>CACOXX010000034.1 GCA_902631265.1 uncultured Pelagibacteraceae bacterium
CTACAAAACAAACAAGAGAAGTTTTGCTATTAGGTGAGAAAGTAAATGATGTAATTGTAACTGGCGCCTCAGGTGGAGTTGGAAGTATAGCAGTCATGATTTTAAGTAAACTTGGTTGCAATGTTACTGCTGCAACTACAAAACCGAATGAGGAATATTTAAAATCACTAGGCGCAAAAAATATAATAAAATCAGGTGATTTAGATAAAGAGGCGAGACCATTAGATAAAGGATTATATGATGGGGCAGTAGATACAGTTGGTGGAAATATTTTATCAAACATACTTACTCATATAAAACCAAGCGGTATTGTTGCTGCTTGTGGTAATGCATCAAGTATTAAATTAAATACAACTGTAATGCCATTTATAATTAGAGGTGTAAAACTTTGGGGAGTTGATTCTGTAAGCGTTTCAATAAAAAGAAGAAATTTCTTATGGGGTGAAATGCATAAACTAGTTGATTTTGACTTACTAGACAAATCAATAAAAGAAATAAACCTTGAACAACTTTTGGAAGAATATCCAAAGATGTTAGAAGGAAAAACTTCGGGGAGATATATTATAAATCTTAATAAATAATGGATTGGGATAAACTTAAAATTTTCCATGCAGTTGCGGAAGCTGGAAGTTTTACCAGCGCCACAGTCAATCTTAACCTAAGCCAATCTGCCATAAGCCGTCAAATTCAATCATTAGAAGATGATTTAAAAGTAAAATTATTTGAAAGACATGCAAGGGGTTTGACTTTAACAGAAAATGGCGAATATGTTTTTAAAACAGCTCATGAAGTTATAAGTAAATTGAGAGAGGTTGAGACCTCATTAGGAGATAAAAAAAATAAACCATCAGGAAAACTTACTGTTACTACAGTCGTAAGCTTTGGTACAACATGGCTAACACCTAGAATACAAGAATTTATGCAGTTAAATCCTGAAATTGAGGTAGAACTCATTTTCGATGATAAAGAATTAGATTTAAGTACTAGACAAGCTGATATAGGAATTTTCATGCGTAGACCTAAACAATTAAATTATATTCAAAAAAAACTAATTGATATTAATTACCACATTTATGGCTCACCTAAATATCTTGAAAAAAACGGTTACCCTAAAAGCACAAGTGATTTAAATAATCATAAATTTATATCTTTTGGAAGAGGAGCTCCTTCCCCTGTATTTAATCCAGATTGGGCTCTTAAACTTGGCTTAAAAGATGGATCTAAAAAGAGAAAAACAGTCATGAAAGTAAATAGTGTTTACGGTTTACTTTTAGCGGTTCAAAGTGGAGTAGGACTTGCCGCTTTGCCGGATTACATAACAATCAACCAACCAAATATCGTAAAAATATTACCAAAAATCGAAGGACCGATAACTGAGGCACACTTTGTATATCCACAATCATTAAAAAATGTAGCTAGAGTTCAAGCTTTTAGGAACTTTTTATATAGCAAAATATCTGAGTGGAAATTTTGATATTTCTTGACCCCTGCGTCATTATATGCGATTGATAATCATTATCAGTGAGAATAATTCTCATTATCAATAGTGCGGAGGAAGGAAATAACAATGAAAAAAGTAAGTATACTAACAATACTATTTACTTTAATTACTGGTTTTACAATTGCTGCGGAAGTTAATGTATTTAATGCAAGACATTACAAAGCAGATGCTGAGCTTTATAATAAGTTCACTGCAAAAACTGGTATCAAAGTAAATTTAATTAACGGCAAAGCAGGAGCTTTAGAAAAAAGAATGATTGAAGAAGGAGCAGACTCATCTGCCGATCTTTATATCACTGCTGACGCTGGAAGATGTGGAGTATTTAAAGCAAAAGGAATGACGCAAGGTGGATTAACTTCTGCTGCAATTAAAGCTGCAGTTCCTGCAAACTTTAGAACATCACACTGGACTGGTATCGCTAAAAGAGCGAGAATAGTTTATTATGCTC
The DNA here is from genome assembly GCA_902631265.1 of uncultured Pelagibacteraceae bacterium. GTDB lineage: Bacteria > Pseudomonadota > Alphaproteobacteria > Pelagibacterales > Pelagibacteraceae > Pelagibacter. Next base: position 1,950 of record CACOXX010000034.1, read on the forward strand.
CAGAAAGAGTAAGTGGAGCTGAACTAGCTGGTTTAACTTATGAAAGTTTAGCTGATCCAAAATGGAAAGGCAGATTGGTAATAAGGGCATCAAACAACATTTACAACAAATCTTTAGTAGCTTCATTGGTTAAAAACAATGGAAAAGCAGCAACAGCTGAATGGGCTAAAGGGGTTGTGTCTAACATGGCTAGATCACCAAAAGGAAACGACAGAGCTCAAATTATGGCAGTAGCTGCAGGTGAAGCAGATATTGCAGTAGCGAACACATATTATTTAGCTTTGATGCTATCTGGAAAAAAAGGTGCAGAGCAACAAGCAGCAGCTAAAAAAGTTAAAGCGTTTTTCCCAAATCAAAATGATAGGGGAACGCACATGAACATAAGCTGTGCTGCCATGGTTAAAGGTGCTCCAAACAAAGATAACGCAATCAAACTTGTGGAATTTTTATTAACACCAGAGTCTCAAGAACACTTTGTTAATAACACATTTGAATTCCCAATGATTGGTGGTGTTTCAGCAAATCCATTAGTAGTAAACAATATTGGTTTAGATTTTAAACAAGATCTTAAAACAAAAGTTTCTAGTTATGGTGCAAAACAAGCTGATGCATTAGAAGTAATGACAGCAGCTGGCTGGAAGTAACATGGAAGATAAAAAAGAATTTATTACTGAAATTGATTTAAATAAATCTTCTGAGGGATGCTCTCCGTGTGTCTCAGAGTGTAAAAAAATCAATCAAAGAATAAATAAAAGAAATTTATCTGAAATTGAAGAACGGGAGGTTCCGCACATCCTAAAGGTTTTTGATTTTTAGATAATTCTTTGAAAATATGCTCGTGATTAAGATCTCCTTTTCACGGGCATATTCATTTTCATGATTATAAGGCGGATTATAATATGAAACAGATTAACGTTTGGCACATAAGCTCTTTCATAATTTCTTTTGCAGTTATAATTCCAATATTAACTGTTGCATTTAGTTTTTTTGAGGAAACAAGTAATTATTACCAAATACTTAAAGATACATTTCTTTTTGAATATATATTTAATTCGGTTGTTTTATTATTTGGAGTTTTAATTTTGACTTTCTTAATGGGTACGGGCTCTG
>CACOXX010000035.1 GCA_902631265.1 uncultured Pelagibacteraceae bacterium
CATGTAATAGAAAAAGATGAAAATCTTGCAACTGAGCTTGAAAAAAAATATCAAGATAAAATAAAAGTTATTAAGAAAGATATTCTTAAAATTCCATACGAATTTTATTTTGGAAAAAAATTTTTAATTCTTGGTAATCTCCCCTACAATATTTCAACTAAAATTTTATCAAATTGGTGTCTAAATAATAATTTAAACGTAACTAGGATGATATTGATGTTTCAAAAAGAAGTTGCCGATAGAATCTTAGCTAATGTCGATTCAAAGGAATACGGCAGAATTACAATTTTGTCTAAATGGAAATTTGATATTAAAAAGGTGACAGACGTCAAACCAAATAGCTTTTTCCCAAAGCCAAATATTTACAGTACAGTATTAGAATTTACACCAAAGAAAAAAATATATGAAATCAAAGATTCAAAAAATCTGGAAAAAATAACAAAGATTTTTTTTAGTCAAAGAAGAAAAATGATAAAAAAACCAATAAATATTTTATTTAAGAAATCAAAATTTAGCTACGAGAAGTTTGGTTTAAACCCTTCCGATAGACCACAAAATATAGACGTCAATAAGTACTTAAAAATTGTAAGTGAATTTGAAACTCTAAGAGATTAATTTATTGATATGATTTTTAATTAAATCTATATCATAAGTATTTTTTTGTTGTTTGATTTCACAGTCTATATACTCTGATATTTTTTCGTAACAGATTTCAAGATCATTATTTACAATTACATAATCGTATTCTTTCCAATGCAAAACATCCACATCAAATTGCTTCATTCTTTCTTCTGCAATAAGCTTGTCTTTCATGTCTCTATTTGAGAGTCTCTTGAATAACTCCTCCCTGCTAGGTGGCAAAATAAAAAAAGTTAATAATTTATTTTTTAATTTTTGAGAAATGATTTGATTTGTTCCTTGCCAATCAATATCAAAAATAACATTATTGCCCTTGCTCAATTCATTTAAAGTATTTGATTTAGTTGTTCCATAAAAGTTTTTAAAAACTTTTGCATACTCTAAAAATTCTTTATTTCTTATCATTCTCTCAAATTTTTCTCTGTTTACAAAATGATAATCTCTTCCATTAATCTCGTTAGATCTAGGTGTTCTTGTTGTGTAAGATATTGAAGTTGTAAAACCTTTCCTCTCTGATAGAAGTTTTACTAAGGTTGTTTTCCCAGCTCCTGATGGGGATGAAAGAATTACCATTATCCCTTCACTCATTGGGGGCATTAAAAATTAATTACTTTTGTTTTCAATAAATTTTATTGCATCGCCTACAGTAAGAATTTTTTCAGCTTCGCTATCCGAAATCTCTGACCCAAATTCTTCCTCGAAAGCCATTACCAACTCAACAGTGTCTAGACTGTCAGCACCTAAATCGTCAATAAAACTAGCTTCATCAGTAACCTTTGCTTCGTCTATTCCTAAGTGGTCTGCAACAATTTTTTTAACTTTACTTGATATATCTTCTGCCATTTTGATCCTTTGTTTGATTTTTTCTTAATAAATAAAAAAGAACTTTTGTCAACCTAAATACATACCTCCATTGACATGAATTGTTTCTCCAGTGATATAATTTGACATTTCTGAAGATAAAAAGGCAGCAACATTAGCTACATCTGATGGTTCTCCCAGTCTATTTGATGGTATTTTTGCAAGTATCAATTCCTTAAATTTTGGGTCTATTTTTTCAGTCATATTTGTTTTGATAAATCCAGGTGAGATACAATTTATATTAATATTTTTTTTAGCATATTCAAGCGCTAAACTTTTGCTCATTCCGATAATACCAGATTTGGAAGCTGCGTAATTAGCCTGACCTATATTTCCAGTATGACCAACAACTGAAGTTATGTTAATTATCTTTCCAGATTTATTTTTGATCATTTTTTTTAAAAAATATTTACACAATAAAAAAGTAGAAGTTAAATTAATATCTATTACCTGTTGCCATTCAGTTTTTGACATTCTTAGAGATAAATTATCTTTCGTTATACCCGCATTGTTTATTAATATTTCTGGGCAGCCTTTTAATTCATCGCAAACAGTTTCTACAAATTTTTCAATTTCATCATGTTTTGATATATCAAATTTTTGAAATATCGCCCCAGAAAAATCTTTCTTGAGTTTGCTTAATTTTTCATCATTCGTACCTGAACCAAGCACAGTCATACCCTCTGAATAGAACTTTTCTAAAATTGAATATCCGATACCACCTGTGGCGCCGGTGATGACAGCTTTTTTGTTTTTTAAATTAATCATTTATTAATAATTTTATATCTTCTTCGTTATTAATTGCGTTGATTTTAACATTTTTATTAATTCTTTTTATTAACCCTGATAGCACTTTTCCTGGACCAATTTCTACAAAATTATTAACTCCATTATTAATCATATATTCAACGCTCTCTAACCAACGAACCTTTTTTTCAATTTGCGATATTAATAGTGATTTAATTTCTTTAGATGATTGAGTCTCCTTGGCTGTAACGTTTGATATTATCGGTTTTTCTAACTCATTCATATTTAAATCATTAATGTAACTAGTCATTTTTTCAGATGCTGTTTTCATATATTTGCAATGAAAAGGCGCACTTACATTTAATTTTAAGTTTTTAATTTTTTTATTGTTCAAGTCATCTGATAATAAATTAATGTCTTTTTTAAGACCACTTACAACCACTTGGAGATTGGAATTGTCATTAGCGATAAAACACTCATACTTTTTTTTATTCATCTCTAAAATTTTATCTAATTCTTTAGATGCTATTCCTAAAACAGCCAACATTGTCCCTTCTCCACTCGGTACTGCATCTTGCATAAACTTTCCTCTTTTCTGTAAAATTTTGAGCGTATCCTCAAAACTTATTGAACCTACACAAGCTAAAGCAGAGTATTCACCCAAAGAATGACCAGCAAAATATTTAAATTTTTTAAAATCATATCCAAACTCTCTTTTAATAATTTCAAAAATACAATAACTGGCTAGAAATATTGCTGGTTG
>CACOXX010000036.1 GCA_902631265.1 uncultured Pelagibacteraceae bacterium
AAGAGATTAAAAAAATCGAGGCTGGATTATATTTTCTCAAATTACAGGAGATAGATAAAGAAATTACTTTAGAAAAAGAAATTAATAAAGACTCTGATCAGGAATTTGAGAATATTTCAAATAAAATAAATGAAATTGAAAAAAATATAGAAAGTGAAAATGCAACAAATAATCCAATCAAAGAGAAAAATTTTGAAATACTTTCTAAAATCCAAAGATTAAACTTGGAACTTAAAAGTTTGGATGAGGAAAATGATAGAATACAAAAAGAGATCGAAAATTTTAAAAACAGCCTTGTTGAAATCGATAATGATCTAGATAGAGAAAAAAGTATTACGATCGATGCTAATTCAAATGAAAAAAGATTAAAAGAAGAAAAAAATGATTTAATCGATATTGATACAAAATACTACGATACTGAAAAAAAATCTAATGACGATCTTTTTTCCGTAAAAGATAAACTTAAAAACAATCTTGAAAACGTAAAGACTTTAATCAGTCAGAACCAAAATGATGATGCTATAAAAGCAATTGAAGAATGTAAAAACATAATTGAAGAATATGCTGAAAGCTACAGTAAAAATCAAAACATAAAAAACGATTCTATTAAAAGAAAAGAAAGAATAAAAATTATTGATACTGAAATTGAAAGTTGGAAAAACCTACTTGAAAATTCCGACAAATCAATTAAACAACTAAATGAAAGAAGACAAAAATCATCTAGTCAATTAAATCTATTAGAAAATAAACCAAACACCCAAGCAGAAAAAAAAGGGCAATTAACTGAAAATTTAAGACTTTCTGAAATTGAGAAAGAAGAGAATGAAAAATTAATTGAAATATCAGATAAAAAATCTAACGCCCTAAATCTTGAGCTTTCAGAGATCAGAGAAAATTCTATAGAAATCAGAGAAAGAAAAGCGAGTTCAACAGCAACAATTGATGGTCTGTCAAAAAGAAGAATTGATTTGTTAGAGAGAATTGAAAATGAATTAAATCTTGCAGAAAAAGATGTTTTTGAATTCTCAAACTTGAAAGATCAAAATGATCTCCCGGACGCACTCACACAAGAAGAATTGCTTGATGAAAAGAAAAGAGAGAGAGACAAACTAGGATCAGTAAATCTAAGAGCAGATGAAGAAACAAGTAAATACGAAATTGAAATTAAAAAAATGGAAAAAGATCGATCAGATTTAGTTACAGCTATTGTCAAACTTAAAGAAAGTATTAATGAACTTAATCAAAAAGGTCGAGAAAGACTCCTTGAGGCTTTCGAAAAGGTTAATAGAAAGTTTAATGAAGTTTATACAAAATTATTTAATGGTGGTAGTGCGAAACTAGAATTGGTCGACTCTGATGATCCACTTGATGCAGGTTTAGAAATGTTGGTAAGTCCTCCAGGAAAAAGACTTCAGTCAATTACTCTTCTTTCAGGTGGAGAACAAGCGTTGACTGCTTTATCTTTAATCTTTGCAGTTTTCTTAACTAACCCTTCACCAATATGTGTTCTTGATGAAGTAGATGCACCTTTAGATGATGCAAACGTTACTCGTTTTTGTAATCTCTTGGATGAACTCATAAAAATTACTAAAACAAAATTTATTATTGTTACCCATCACGCACTTACCATGTCAAAAATGAATAGACTTTATGGTGTAACCATGCCAGAGAAAGGCATAAGCCAGCTAGTTTCAGTTGACCTTGAAAAAGCTGAGAGCATGGTTGCCTAGATGGGTAAAGAACGGCTAAAAGATCGCCTAAAAAATGCACGTAAAAAGTTAAAAGTAGAAAAAGAAAATCCCCAAACATCTAATATTGGACAAGCTTTCAAATTGAGCACTGAATTAGTGGCGGCTGTATTAGTAGGGACAATTATAGGGTTTATTTTAGATAATTGGTTTGATACTAAACCATGGTTAATAATAATATTTTTTTTTGTTGGTGTAGTTGCGGGTATATTAAATGTAATCAGGTCAGCAAAAAAACTACAGAATTGATTTTATGGCAGCAAATCCAATGTACCAATTTAATGTTTATAGAATTGGTCCAGAAATTAAAATAGGGGAAATAGATTTATCCTTTACTAATGCTAGTTTATTTATGGTCATAAGCTCATTAGCAATATTAATAATTTTTAATTTAGGTGCACAAAAGAAAAATATAATTCCTGATAAAATACAATTGCTCTCAGAGCTTAGTTATACATTTGTGTCTAAGATGATTAGTGATACAGCTGGTTCCAAAGCAAAACCATATTTTTCATTTATATTTTCACTTTTTATGTTTGTTCTTTTTTGTAACATGTTCGGTATGATCCCCTACTCTTTTACAGTAACAAGCCACATAATTGTAACATTTGTTTTAGCAGCATTTATTTTCATTGGAGTGACAATTATTGGATTTATTAAACATGGATTTGGCTATTTAAAACTTTTTGTACCCAGCGGAGTGCCAGCTGTCTTGTTACCACTTATAGTAGTTATAGAAATTATTTCTTATTTAAGTAGGCCCGTCAGTTTATCTGTAAGATTGTTTGCAAATATGATGGCGGGACATACAATGATGAAAGTATTCGGAGGCTTTGTAGTAAGTCTTGGAATTGTCGGTGGATGGCTTCCACTGAGTTTTTCAGTTGCATTAACAGGTTTGGAGATATTAGTTGCTTTTCTTCAAGCTTATGTTTTTGCAATTTTAACATGCATTTATTTAAATGATGCATTAAATTTACACCATTAATCATAAGGAGGATAATATGGAGTTAGAAGCAGCAAAAATGATTGGAGCGGGATTAGCGGCAATTGCTCTAGCAGGAGCAGGAGTAGGAATAGGTATTATTTTTGGTAACTATCTATCTGGCGCTAT
>CACOXX010000037.1 GCA_902631265.1 uncultured Pelagibacteraceae bacterium
AACTTCATCAACTCTTTCAGATAAGTGAAATTTAATATCGAATGGCTTTAGTTGATTTATTAAATTATTTGTAAGTTCCTCGCCTGTACACTCTGGCACTGCTGGAATATCATAAATAGGTTTGTCAGGATAAAGTTCTATACATTGTCCACCTATTTTGTCTAAATTGTCCACGACTTCACAATCTAAACCAATTAATTTTAATTGATGTGCAGTAAACAAACCTGTAGGTCCTGCTCCAACTATTAACGCATCTGTTTTAATCATTAAGTTTGTTTCTCTGGCATATTAACTACCAGCCCTTCTAATTCATCTGACACAATAATTTGACAGCTTAATCGACTATTACTTTTAGGTTCGAAAGCTTGATCTAGCATGTCATCTTCTCCTTCATTCTTTTCATTTATCTTTTTAAACCATTCGTCTTTAACGTAAACGTGACATGTCGCACAAGCCATGCTTCCTCCACAATCAGCATCAATTCCAGGTATATTGTTTTGAACGGCACCTTCCATAACTGTCAGTCCGTTTTGAACATCTATTGTATGGTTCGTTCCATTATGTTCTATGTAAGTAATTTTTGCCATTAAATTTATATAAACACAAAAAAAAATAGGGCAAGTATTTAAACTCGCCCTATTTTAAAATTAAGATAATTTTAATTATCTAGCTCTCGCTGGTGTACTTGAAACTGCAGCTGCCCAAATAACTAGACCGAATGCGATCTTGTTAATAAAGTCAGCTAAGTTATAAATGATGTTCAATGAAGCTGCATCAATTCCGCCTGTTAGGTAACCAAAAATGTAACCTAATGGGTAAATTGCCCAACCGATTGTTACGATCATTCTCATTGCACCGAAAGCTGTAACAAGTGCTTTGTTACCACTTTTAGATGCTGCTTTTCCAGCTTCACCTGAGAATACTTCATATAAGATGTAGATCCATCCAGCCATACCGATTACGAAACCAAGTGTAGCGTTGATGTAACCTGCTTCTCCTAAGTATCCACCTACTAGCATTACTACTGATCCGATTAGTAATCTCCAGAAAATTCCTGAAGGTACTTTTCTTATCGCTGCTAATATTAGATAAAACTCAATCATTTGTAACGGTACTGTAATTAACCAGTCAATGTATCTGTACACTGTTGGTGAGTCACCTGTAATGATCCATACTTCTCTCATGTACATGTAGTGAACAAATGCAACACCTGTTACTAGACCTGCAACTGTTATAGATGTTTTCCAACCACCAGCTACTGAACCTCTTTCCATGAAGAAAAAGACAGTTGCTGCAGCCATACCCATAGAAATTAACCAAAACGATATTCCTACAAGGTCATCCGTAGCTAACAGAACAGTGTCTGCTGCGTTTGCCGCACCAGCAAAGCCCACTAGAGCTAATGCTGCTAATGCAAACAATTTTAGTTTATTCATAAAAAACTCCCTCTTTAGTTAGTTTTTTGTTAGTTTAAATTTAAACTACGACCTAAACTCAATTTAGATCAAAGTTGGGGTCCTAATATCAAATATAAAGAGTTATTAGAAGAGTTATTTAGGACTAATTTAGGTTGATTTTACTGACTTTTTGAAATTAAATGCAACTAACGCGTAGAAAAAGCCTTAAATAACAGGATTTTGAGTCATTTATTATGAGCAAGAAATTTGAGCAAATTTACAAAAAATCTATAACTAAACCTGAGGAATTTTGGCGTGAAATATCAGAAGATATATTCTGGTTTAAAAAACCATCTAAGATTTTAAACAAAACTAATCCCCCATTCTATAAATGGTTCGAGGACGGAACCACAAACACGTGTTATAATGCTTTAGATTTCCATATTGATAACGGTTTAGGAGAAAAAACTGCACTAATTTACGATAGCCCAATTACAGGTAACAAAGCAAAGTTTACCTATAATGAATTAAGGTCGAAAGTTTCAAAATTTGCAGGAGCTTTGAAAAACCAAGGGCTTCAAAAAGGCGACAGAGCTATCATTTATATGCCAATGGTCCCTGAAGCTGTCATTGCTATGTTGGCATGTGGAAGAATTGGAGTTGTTCATTCAGTTGTATTCGGAGGATTTGCCTCTAATGAGCTTGCAAGTCGTATAGATGATAGTAAAGCCAAAATTTTAATAACTGCTTCATGCGGCTTTGAACCTGGAAGAACAGTAGAATATAGGCCACTTGTAGATGGAGCTTTAAAACTTGCAAAACACAAAATTGAAAAAGTTATCTTCTTTCAAAGAAAAGGCCATGAAGTAAAGTTAAATGCTCCAAAAGAAATTAGCTGGGATGAAGCTTTGTCAAATGCAAAAGATACAGATTGTGTAGAGATGAATTCAAATGAATATGCATATATTCTCTATACGTCAGGTACAACTGGTGTACCAAAAGGAATTGTAAGGGATATTGGTGGACATATAGTTGCTCTTAAATGGACTATGAAGAATATTTACAACATAGATGAAGGCGATGTTTGGTGGTCGGCAAGTGATATAGGATGGATCGTGGGGCATTCCTACATTGTATATGCGCCTCTGTTTAAAGGTTGCACTACTGTTTTGTTTGAAGGTAAGCCGGTTGGGACTCCA
>CACOXX010000038.1 GCA_902631265.1 uncultured Pelagibacteraceae bacterium
CAATTACTTTAACTACTTTTTCATCATCACTATAAGTTCCAAGCTCTTTGTTTTTAATATAAATATATTCGGGTTTATTTTTTTTTAATTTTGCGGGCATGTTAATCCACAATTGAAACCCAAGTAATTGACCATCAGACATGGCAGGCATTTCGGAATGTATTATTCCTCTTCCAGTTTTCATCCATTGTACATCTCCAGATGACATTATTCCCTTAGCTCCAGTGCTATCCTCATGTTCAAATTTTCCTTTAAGCATATAAGTGACTGTTTCAATACCTCTATGAGGATGAGGCGGGAAACCTGCAACATAATCATCTTTATTTTCTGAACCAAATTCATCCAACATTAAAAAGACTATATCAGGAATACACAAAAAAGTACCTTTCTAAAATTCTTTTAGCCTTATTATTTTCTTTGGTTTTGGCGGGAAGCACATCATCAATAGCTTACTTGTTGGATCCGGCAATTGAAAAAATATTTATAAATAAAGATAGAAGTTTAATTTTAATAATTCCAGTTTTTATAGTTATTGCATTTACCGCTAAAGGGATATCTCTATACGCGGCAAAAGTGATCATGATTGGTATTTCAGAAGAAATTCGCAAAGCTTTACAAATGGATATGATGAAATCGTTAATCAAAGCTGACACAGATTTCATAGAAAAAAAACACACAGGAAAAATTATAGGAAATTTAATTAATGACGTAAATTATATGACAGGTCTAGTCAGTGTCGCAATTTTAAATTTGTTTAAAGACTCTCTGTCTTTAATTGGTCTTATGACAGTTATGTTTTATCAAAACTGGAAATTATCTATTGTAGCAATAATTATGATACCTCTAGCTAGTTTTTTTGCACGTTTGTTAGGTAAAAGAATAACTAAAGTCACTTCTCAAGCAATGGAGAGAGCTGGAGAAGTTTTCACATATCTAATTGAGATTTTTAAAAATCACAAATTAATAAAAATTTTCCAAAAGGAGACATATGAAACTTCTAGAGCAGATAAAACACTAGAGGGTGTTAAAGATAGAGCAAAGAAACTTAATGAAATTTACGCGAGGTCCTCCCCTATAATGGAAGTTTTAACAGGTATTATGATAGCAATACTAATTTTTTACTCGGGAAATTTGATAATCAAAGATGAGCTTGGAATAAACAATTTTTTTTCATTTCTAGCAGCAATGATGCTAGCCTACCAGCCAGTTAGATCTCTTGCGACATTGAATATAACTATAAATCAAGGCTTGGCCAGTGCAAAAAGGATATTGCCAATCGTTGATCTTAAAGAGAAAATTTTTGAAGATAAAAAATTAGATGCCATCAATTTAAAAGATGGAAAAATTCAATTTTCCAATGTTAGCTTTAATTATGGTGAGGAAACAAAAGTTGTTCTTAAAAATATAAATTTGAATATTTCTGGTGGTAAGATGACATCATTAGTTGGATTAAGTGGTGCTGGAAAATCTACAATATTAAATTTGATCCCAAGATTTTATGATCCTACAGATGGTGATATAAAAATTGATAATCAATCAATTTACACAAAAAAGCTCTCATCATTGCGAAAAAATATTTCACTCGTAAGTCAAGAAACAACTCTTTTTGATGATACTGTTCTTAATAATATCAAATATGCAAATTTAGATGCTACAGACAAGGAAATAAATGAAGCTGCAGAATTATCATATTCTTTAGAATTTATTAGTACTTTGCCAAAAAAAATGGACACCTTGATTGGTGAAAATGGTGTAAGGCTCTCTGGTGGAGAAAAACAAAGAATTTCTATAGCACGAGCAATTTTAAAAAAAAGTAAGATTATTTTACTTGATGAAGCAACGTCTTCTTTAGATGCTGAAACCGAAAAAAAAATTCAAGATGCTATTAATTTTCTAACCAAGGGTAGAACTACGCTTGTAATAGCTCATAGACTTTCAACAATATTAAATTCTGACAAGATATATGTAATAGATAGTGGTAAAGTTATAGGTGAAGGAAGGCATGATGATCTATTAAAAAATTCTGAAACCTATAAAAATTTCTACGAAAAACAAATCCAAAAGAATTAATGAGAATAATCTATAATTTTTTGGTATATATTGTCATCGTATTCTCTCCACTAATAATCATTTATAGAATATTCAAAAAGAAAGAAAATCCTAAAAGGTTCTTAGAAAAGTTTTCTATTAACAAAGAAAAAAGGAAGAAAGGTAATCTTATCTGGTTTCATTGCTCAAGTGTTGGCGAATTACTAAGTATCATTCCATTAATACTAGAGTTTGAAAAAATGAAAAAAATAAAACAAATCTTAGTAACAACTTCAACTTTAAGTTCATCAAAAATATTTGGGAAATTTAGATTTAAAAAAACTTC
>CACOXX010000039.1 GCA_902631265.1 uncultured Pelagibacteraceae bacterium
TCTGTAAATTTTGTAAATTTAAATTTACAATAAATTTATATAGTTTACAAGTAAAAAGCGCTTTTTTGTGGATTTTGTAAATTTAGTAAATTATACATTACCCATGGACAACAAAAACAAAAAAAATCAGCAAAAAAGCCAAGAGATATTGGCTGATAACACGAACAACCAAAGTTCTGGTATTTATTTGAGAGATGATCATTGCGATTGGGGTTCAAGTGGAATGAACGAGTTCACTAACGAATATAGTGAAAACGATTAATCCGCGTTTAGCTTCAATTCAATCAATCAAAAGTAGGTAGTAAATGGGTGCAGAAAAAAAGGTTTCGTACGATTTAAAAAGATTTGCAGGTATTAAAAGAGATTACAATCAAGAAGACGTTGAAAGATTAAGAGGTTCAATAAAAATTGAATATTCAATTTGCAAGCAACAATCTACAAAATTGTGGAATTTATTAAATTCTGAGCCTTACATAAATACACTTGGCTCTTTATCAGGTAATCACGCAGTTCAACATGCAAAAGCAGGTTTAAAGGCAATTTATTTAAGTGGATGGCAAGTTGCAGCTGACGCTAACAGTGCCGGGGAAATGTATCCTGATCAATCACTTTACCCATATGATAGTGCACCAAGATTGGTTGAGGCTATGAATAATGCTTTACTAAGAGCTGATCAAATTCAACATATGGAGATTAAAGACGGTGATCAAAAAAAAGAGAAAAGAATAGATTACATGCTTCCAATAATTGCTGATGGTGAAGCTGGATTCGGAGGACCATTAAATGTTTTTGAATTGACTAAAAAATTTATAAAGGCTGGAGCGGCTGGGGTCCACTTTGAAGATCAATTAGCAAGTGAAAAAAAATGCGGACATATGGGTGGTAAAGTTTTGATACCAACAAGCCAAGCAGTAAAAAATTTGAAAGCTGCAAGGTTAGCAGCTGACATAGCTGATGTTCCGTTAATAATACTTGCAAGAACTGATGCAAATGCAGCAAAACTAATTACAAACGATCATGATGAAAATGATAAGCCTTTCCTTACAGGTGAAAGATCTCCAGAAGGATTTTACTATGTAAAATCTGGAATTGATCAAGCTATTTCAAGAGGTCTTGCGTATGCACCATACTCAGATCTTATATGGTGTGAAACCGCAACACCAAATTTAGAGGAAGCAAAAAAATTTGCTAACGCTATTCACAAAAAATATCCTGGAAAATTATTAGCGTATAATTGCTCACCATCTTTTAACTGGAAAAAACATCTATCTGATAATGAGATTGCAACTTTCCAGAAAAAAATTAGTGAGATGGGTTATAAATTTCAATTTATCACTTTGGCAGGTTTCCACACACAAAACATAGCTATATTTGAATTAGCAGAAAAATATAAAGCAGAAGGTATGTCAGCTTATTCAAAAATCCAAGAACGTGAATTTGCAAGAGAGAAAGATGGATATACTAGCGTCAAACACCAGAGAGAAGTAGGAACAACTTATTTTGACGCAGTCTCAAATACAATAAGTTCTGGAAAAAGTTCAACAACAGCAATGGAAGGATCAACTGAGTCCGAACAGTTTTAGATGATTACAAGCGGATTAATTCTACTCGTTTTATATTTTTTGTTAATGTACGCTTTTGAATGCATTAAATATTTTAATAAAATAGATGAAAGATTTGGAAACTCTTTATGGAGATGGTCTTATGATTATCCCGTAAAAGGAAAACAAGATATTTCCAACATAGATGATCCAGAATTTGTTGCGCTGAGAAGAAGAAGAAATACTGCAGTTACTTGTATGTATTGGATTTTCTTCTTAGGGTTTTTTGTTTTAATGAATTTTATAAGCCAAGTACTGTTAAATATTTTCGTTTAATTTAATTTTTCAATATTTTTAACAATATATTCCCAATTTCCAAATTTAGAATAAGACACTTTTAGGATAATTTTTGATTTATCATCTAACCAAACTTTAAATTCCTCTTTTTTTTTATCGTTGATATTTTTTTTCATTATAATCTTAAACTTGCTTGCGTTGAAGCTATCGCTATTAATTTTAAGTATTTCTTTAGATAAAAAATAAACTTCTTGAAATTTTAAGCTTCCAGAAAGTGGGCTTATGATCATTTCCGATTGAAGAATATTATGATTCCACCAATTTCCAACTAATGTAGTTGAGGGTAGATTTCCATAAAAAGAGGAACCATTAATCTTAAAAGTTTTT
>CACOXX010000040.1 GCA_902631265.1 uncultured Pelagibacteraceae bacterium
TTTTGATTAAATTTTGATTTATTATTGTTGTCATTTAATTCAATCAATTTTTTTTTATCAAATATCCCTCTATTCAATGTAGACTCATCTAAGAATATCTCCTGTATTTTTTTATCTTTCATCCATTCATTCATGGGTAAGGGGAAACCAAGTTTTTTCTCGGATACCGTACTCTTTGGAAGATATTTTTTTGAACAAGATCTTAGCAAAATTTTATTAATGTCATTTTTTTCGGTATATTTTTCACTATTTGAAAAAATACTTAAAAACTTATGGAAACTGGATTTCCATTTAATTTTATAATTAAAAGGTAAGTTGTTTACAAATTCTAAGATATTATGATCTAAAAAGGGGACTCTTGCCTCTATCCCAGTGCTCATCGTCATTATATCAAGTCTTTCTAGTAAAGATTTAATGTGATTTTTTTGGAAACTTTCCAAAATAGAGTTGTATGTGTCTTTTCTTTTAATATTCTTAAAAATATTTTTGTATGGATTGTAAACAGCATCTTCGTCAATCATTCTTTTGGTGTCTTCAGTAAAAAGTGTGTTTTTTTCATAAATTGAAAACCACTTGTATCTATCTAGAAAAAAATTGTAAAAATTTTCCTCACTGAATTTTGGTTTAAAAAATCCTTTTAAATGAAAATCAAAAGGTGATTTTTGAACTCTAGAGTAGCCTCCAAAAAATTCGTCTGCGCCCTCTCCACTCAATAAAACTGAAACATCTTTTTTTATTTCTTTGCTTAAATAAAATAAAGCAAATTCATGTGGAATTGAAGCTGGGGCCCCTTTAATTTTTATGACTGTCTCTAAGTTTTCTAAAAATAATTTTCTATTAACTTTTACATCTCGGTGCTTTGATCCAATAAAATCCGAGACAACTTTCGCTTTTTTGCTCTCATCATATTCTTTTTCGATAAATGAAACTGAAAATGTATGTAAATCTTTTTTAAATTGCGACGCTATTGATGAAATAAGAGATGAATCAAGGCCACCAGATAAAAGTACTCCAAGTGGTACATCGCTTACTAGTTGTTTTCTAACAGAATTTTGTAGTAAAAAATCAAGTTTTTCTTCAGCTTCTGCAAATGAGGGAATACGGGTACCGACTTCAACTTTTGGAAGTTCCCAATATTTTTCAACTTTTACTCTAGAATTTTTTTCAGAATTAACCATTAGATAAGAACCACTTTCAATCCTGTTTATGTTATTAAAAAATAATTCGTTATCATTTACAGGATATCTAAAAGATAAATACGAGGATACAGCATTAAAATTGATTTCTTTTTTAAACCCCGGAATTTGAGTTAAAGTTAAAAATTCTGATGCAAAAAAAAGACTTCCATTTATGAATGTGTAGTGAAGGGGTTTTATACCCATTCTGTCTCTTGCTAAATATAAAACTTTTTTCTCTTTGTCATAAAAGCAAATTGAAAACATTCCATCAAATTTTTTAAGGCATTCTATGCCCCAAAAAAGAAAGCTATTTGCAACAACTTCACTATCACTTTCAGTTTCAAATTTTGCCCCAATTTTAGTTAATTCTTCTCTTAACTCTAAATAATTATAAATCTCACCATTAAAAATTGTGATTATATTATTTTTGATTATGGGCTGATTGCCATTGATTAAATCAATAATTGACAAACGTCTGAAACCTAAACTTGTTAAGTTATCATCATAATAGCCCTGATCATCAGGTCCACGATGAGTTTGACTAATATTCAAATCTCTTATAATTTTTTTTTTGTTTTGAAATTTGCTTACAGGATCAAATATACCGACAATTCCACACATTTTAAATGTTTTAACACTTTTTAGATCAAAATCGACTTTAAAAGTATATTTTATTAATTTATATAATAAAAGAACCTCAATATATGAAATTTAAAGACAAAACTATAATCCACATTGGATTACCTAAATGTGGATCGACAACTTTTCAGGAAGTAATTTTTCCTTATTTAGATAAAAAAGTTAAAATAGAATATTGGAACAAAAAAAAAACCGAAAAAAAACTTAGTAAGTTATTAAAAATACTTCGAAATAAAAAAGATTATACGAAAAATGAAAAAAATTTAAAAATAAAGCTAAAAAAAAATTTAATTATTTCACATGAGGCTTTGAGTGGAAGTGTTGATAAAAACACCATGGCTTTAAGCTTTGGCAGCAAAAATGTTTTTAAAGAAAAATATACAGTTCCAAATTTA
>CACOXX010000041.1 GCA_902631265.1 uncultured Pelagibacteraceae bacterium
ATATGGGTCAAGCGATCTTAAGACTCCATCGATTGCAGCATCCATTGCTTCAGCTTGATCTATCTCTTCAACATATTCTTTGTTGACTTTATCAAGTACTTCTCCAAATAAATCTACTTTATCGTAAATGTTATCATTATTTGAAAATGCAAGTGTAAACGTATGAAAAATTATAATTACAAAAATAATTATTCTCATTAAACAATAACTTTCTCTTTTGGAATTAACTCAGACCAAATTTTTTCTAACTCATAAAACTTTCTTTTCTCTGGATTAAAAATATGAACAACAATGTCTATTCCATCTACCAGTTTCCACTCAGCACTATCTTTTCCCTCAATTTTACAATTTTTTAATCCATTAGTTTTAAACTTTTCCAAAACTTGTTCAGAAAGAGACTGGATATGTCTAGAAGACGTTCCACTTGCAACAATCATATAGTCAGCTATTGAGGATTTATCTTTTAGATCTATAGATACTATGTCTAAAGCCTTATTACTATCGAGTGTTTTGATGATGATTTTTTTTAAGTCTAAGTTTTCGGCCATTAATTAATTACCTTATCAAATATTTCTTATTTGAGAAGATGAAATATTTACCTTATTAAAACTTATGTATTTTAGACCCCTTTTTTTTAAGTTCTTATAAGCCACTGATTCCTTTGATCTTTTTTTGTACCCGCTTCTATCAAAAACTAAAATTTTTGCTAACTTTCCAATTTTAGACCAATTGTTCCATTTATGAAAATTTATGAGATTATCAGCTCCCATTATAAAAAAAATTTCGTTACTGCGATTCTTCTTAAAAAATTTTATAAGCTTAATTGTCTTATTAGATTTAATTTGTTTTTCATAAAAACCCACAGTCACATACTTTGTTTTTTTTGTTAAACTCTTTGCAATTTGGACTCTTTTTTTAAGGCTATAAAAACTTTTACTTTTAAAAGGGTTTTTTTCAGTGATAGCCCATACAATTTTGTCTAATTTGAATAATCTTTTAGCAACTTTAGAAATTTTTAAATGCCCTTTGTGAGCAGGATCAAAAGTTCCGCCAAGAATACCTAGTCTAACTTTTTTTTTAAGATCGTATTTGGCCATTTCCTATTACTTCATATTTATAAGATACAAGTTGATTTAAACCAACAGGACCTCTAGGTGGTAATTTATTAGTTGATATACCTACTTCGCCACCAAAGCCAAGTTCAGCTCCATCTGCAAATTGAGTCGATGAATTATGAATCAATATTGAACTTTTCACATTTTCAAAAAAGTATTTTGTATTTTTTTTATTATTAGAAATAATTGCCTCAGTATGTGAGGTACCATACTTATTAATATGTTCGACGGCATCTTCTACATTGTTGACTTTTTTTACAGAAATTTTTAATGACAAGTATTCGGTCGACCAGTCTTTTGATGTTGCTTTATGAATTTTTTTTGGAGAAATTTTTCTGATAGTGTCGTCAGCATATATTTCACAATTATTTTTTAATAAATCATTAATAATTAAATTTATTTTTTCGCTAGATAGTTTTCTATGAACAAGCAATGTCTCCGTAGCACCACAAATTCCAGGGTTTCTTAATTTTGCATTTAATATAATTTTACTTGCCATTTTGTGATTTACGTTTTCATCTACAAAGGTATGACACAAACCTTCAAGATGTCCTATGGTGGGTATATTTGAATATTTTTTTACCTTTTTTACTAGATTTTTGCCGCCTCTCGGAATTATTACATCAATGTAAGACACCATTTTAGACAATAAAAAATCTACCACTTTTCTATTTTTTTTTTCAATAAATTGAACAAAATTTACATCTACCTTATTTTTCTTAAGAGCTTTTCTGAATAAGTTTGAGATAATTTTATTAGAATTAAAAGCCTCTGAACCTCCTTTTAATATTACACTATTTCCAGATTTAAAACATAAAGAAGAGACGTCTGAAGTTACGTTTGGTCTACTTTCATAAATAACTCCAATTACCCCAATAGGAATAGTAACTTTTTTAATCTTTAATTTGTTAGGTCGACTCCATTTAGAAACCACTCTATTAACTGGGTCTTTAAGTTTAATTATTTCTAATACAGATTTCCTGATACCTTCAATCTTTTTATCATTAAGCTCTAATCTA
>CACOXX010000042.1 GCA_902631265.1 uncultured Pelagibacteraceae bacterium
TCTAATATCCCAAAACGCCAATGATGTTAAAACAGCAATCAATGAAAGAAAAACTTTTGTAATTCGTACGGCAATATTAATTGCAGTTGTAATCTTTATTTTTTCACTAGTGTTAAATAGATATTTTTTAAAACCAATTAAAAATCTTGTCAATTACACTGAAAATATAAAAGAAAAGAGTAAAAAGAAAATAGATATTAAAAGTTTAATAAAACGAAATGATGAACTGGGAACTTTGTCATTATCTTTAGATGAAATGACAAATGAATTACAAAAACGAGTAAACACAGCTGAAAACTTCTCCACAGATTTAGTTCATGAAATAAGAAATCCCTTAGCTTCACTTAAAAGTGCATCTGAATTATTAGAAGTTACTAACAGCAACCCTGAAAAGGAAAAATTAACAAAAATTTTGACTCACGATGTAGAGAGAATTGAAAGATTAATAACAGATTATTCCCAGATGCTTAAAGATGAAGTCGCGATCACAAGGGAAAGCATGAAAATTTTAGACTTAAAAAAAATTGCTGACTCAGTTGTTGATGACTTTAACGCCATATACAATACAAAACGGGGTATTAATATAGATTTACAGTTTAAAAATTCTGGCGAAAAATTTAATATTAAAGGTATTGAAAATAGGATTGAACAAGTCTTAGCAAACCTTCTTGAAAATTCCATTTCTTTTAGTAAAGATAATCAAAATATTGTAGTCAAACTCTCACAGAAAAAAGATGGAAAAATTTCCCTTAGTGTAATTGATGAGGGAATTGGGTTTAAAGAAAAAAATACGGATAAGATTTTTAAAAGATTTTATAGCAACAGACCAGACAAATTTGGTGAACATTCTGGATTAGGATTGAATATTGTAAAAAATCTAGTTGATCTTCATGGAGGTCAAGTAATCGCATCTAATAATATTAATAAAAAGGGAGCAAAAGTAGAAATTATTTTTCCAAAATTAAATTGATATATTGAATAAATTATCCTTTAATGTAAAAGATTTGCAAAAAATGAGTGATTATAAAGTAAAAGATATAAAGCTTGCTGAATTCGGTAGAAAAGAAATCTCTCTTGCTGAGACTGAAATGCCTGGACTTATGGCATTAAGGAAAGAGTATAAAGGAAAGTCTCCTTTAAAAGGAGCTAGAATTTTAGGTTGTCTGCACATGACAATTCAAACCGCTGTGCTTATTGAGACATTGGTGGCTCTTGGTGCAGAGTGTAGATGGTCATCATGCAATATTTTTTCAACACAAGATCATGCGGCTGCAGCGATTGCAAAAGCTGGAATACCTGTGTTTGCTTGGAAAGGTGAAACAGAAGAAGAGTATTGGTGGTGTGTAAAACAAACAATCGAAGGTAAAAAAGATTGGAAGCCAAACATGATTTTAGATGATGGTGGTGACTTAACAGCCCTAATGCATAAAGATTACAAACATTTAATGAAAGATATTAAAGGTCTGTCAGAGGAGACAACGACAGGTGTTTTAGCATTAAAAAAGATGGAAAGCGAAGGGACATTATTAGTGCCGGCCATAAATGTAAATGACTCAGTGACAAAATCAAAATTTGATAATTTATATGGGTGTAGGGAAAGTTTAGTCGACGGAATTAAAAGAGCTACAGATGTGATGATGTCAGGTAAAGTGGCAATTGTTGCAGGATTTGGTGATGTGGGTAAAGGTAGTGCAGCATCGTTGAGGCAATCAGGAGCAAGAGTTATGATTACTGAGACTGACCCAATATGTGCGTTACAGGCAGCGATGGAAGGTTATGAAGTAGTCTTAATGGATGAAATGATTAAAGAAGCCGACATAGTGGTAACCGCGACAGGCAACAAAGATATTATAACAGCAGATCATATGAGAGATATGAAGGATAGGGCGATATTATGTAATATCGGACACTTTGATAACGAAATTCAAGTTGAAGCATTAAAAAATTATAAATGGGATGAAATTAAACCACAAGTGCACGAAATTGAATTACCAAGCAAAAAAAGAATTATTCTATTAGCTGAAGGCAGACTTGTAAATCTTGGATGTGCAACAGGTCACCCAAG
>CACOXX010000043.1 GCA_902631265.1 uncultured Pelagibacteraceae bacterium
GTTTTTTCTCAGGTTCAATGGACTTAATTTTTTCAAATCCAATAATTCTTATAACTTCCTCTACTAGATCAATCTCGCCAAAGATATCTGGTCTCCAACTTGGAACCTTAACATTGAGGAATTTACCCTTAGATTTAATAATGAAGCCTAAGTTTGATAAGATTTTTTTTATTTCATTAGTGTTTATATTGGTTCCAACTGTCTTTGTTACCATTTTAGGATCAAATTTTATCTCAAGATCTTTAAATTTTTTTGTCTGCTGCACATCTAATTTAGAAACTTCCCCTCCACAAATTTCTAAAATTAGTTCGACAGCTAAGTCCAGCCCAGCAGTTACAGACTGGGGATCTACTCCTCTTTCAAAACGGAACTTTGCATCACTATTTAAATCTAATTTTTTAGCAGTTTTTCTAATTATTCTGGGATCAAAATATGCTGACTCTAATAGTATATTTTTTGTATGTATTTCTGTGCCTGACCTTTCGCCTCCGATTATTCCACCTAAACCAAGCACACCTTCATCATCCGATATCACACACATATCTTTATCAAGTATATAATTTTTATTATCGAGGGCTTTAAAACTCTCTCCTTTTTTTGAATTTCTAATTGTAATTTTATTCTTTATCTTGTTTAAATCGTATGCATGGAGGGGTCTGTTTAAATCAAACATTACATAATTTGTTATATCGACAACGGCAGAAATAGGCCTTAAGCCAAGTGCTAAAATTCTATTTTTTAACCATCCAGGACTTTCAGTATTTTTTATATTTTTAATAATGTAACTTCCAAAAATTGAGCATGCCTGTTTTTTATTTTTTTCAATTTTTATCTTTAAGTTATGATTAATGTTCTTTTTAATTTTATTTTTTTTTAGTTCTTTTAGTTTCCCAAAATTAGAGGCTGACAAATCTCTTGCAATACCTCTCACACCTAGGCAGTCTGGTCTATTTGGAGTGATTGATAATTCTATTATATTTTTTCCTTTTTTTTCTCCGAAAAATGATTTTCCAATTTTTGTTTTATATTTATCATTTAGATCTATTATTCCTTCGCTCTCATTAGAAAGTTTCAATTCTGACTCAGAACAGAGCATTCCGTAAGAAGTTTCTCCTCTGATCTTTGATACCTCTAATTTCATGCCATTTTTTGGAATTACTGAACCCGGTGGTGCGTAGATTGTCAAAAGTCCATCTCTTGCATTAGGAGCACCACACACAACTTTAAGTGTATCTTTTTTTCCTATATCCACATCACATAACTTAAGCCGGTCAGCATTAGGATGTTTATTTGCTTTTATTATTTTCGCTACAATGAAGTCGCTTAATTCATTTTTGACTGGCTCTACCTTTTCTACTTCTAGGCCAATACTATTTAATTTCTGGATAATTTGTGACTCACTTTTATTTGTTTTTAAATGAACATCAAGCCAGTCTTTTGTAAATTTCATTTACTTAAACCTCTATAGTTTGTTGGAACATCTAAAGGATCAAAACCATAATAATTTAACCATCTATAATCACATTCAAAAAAAGATCTTAGATCATTAATTCCGTATTTAAGCATTGCCAATCTGTCAATACCAATACCAAATGCGAAACCCTGATAAATTTTTGGGTCAACCTTGCAGTTTTTTAAAACATTTGGATGAACCATTCCACATCCGAGAATCTCAAGCCATTTATCGCCTTCACCAATAATAATTTTGTTATTTTCAATCCTATACCCAATATCTACCTCAGCTGAAGGTTCTGTGAATGGAAAGTGACTAGGTCTAAATCTCATCTTAATTTTATCCACTTCAAAAAACTCTTTAATAAAATAATTTAAACATCCTTTTAAATGTCCCATATTAATATTTTTATCTATGTGAAGACCTTCCAGCTGATGAAACATTGGTGTATGAGTTTGATCACTATCGCTACGATAAGTTCTTCCTGGTGCAATTATCTTAAAAGGAGGTTTGCCTTTTAACATTGTACGAACTTGAACTGGAGAAGTGTGGGTCCTAAGCAAGGTTTTCATGTTCTCATCTAAATAAAACGTGTCATGC